>JAESUF010000344.1 GCA_016763215.1 Flavobacteriaceae bacterium | reverse complement strand
TTTTTTTCATAGCAATTAGTTTTGTTTCCATAAAGCTAGAAATTTTTAACCTAATAAAAATCAATAATGAGTTAAGAATTCAGTTGAGTTAGTTAACAGGTGTAAATTAGAAGTTAAATTATTTTCAGTAGCTCTAAAAAGAGCCTTACTGATTTTTTATATCTAATTATTAGATTATCTATCCCTACAAATCAATTTTACTAAATAAAAAAGTAGAATAGGAATAGGATCAACAGCGGAAATAACAATAGAATTTCACTTATCAAAATCCAAAAACTAAAAACCGTCCATTGAAATAGGTACATCTTAACAGGTTTCTTTTTTCGAATTTTACATTTCAACTCTTCGATAGAAAGGTTTAGTAAAACTTCTTTTTTAATTTTTAAATCGACAATACCCTTGCATTGCAAACCTGTTTTATACCCTCTGTAAACTTCTTTAGGAAATAATAAAAAACCCAATCCCATAGCACTAACACTCATTAATCCAATAGGGAAACGTTTCCACATTCCTGTTGCAATTTCCCAACCAGCTATAAAAGCCTCTCCTTTCCAACTAACATCACAATGATACAAGACATGTTGTATGTCGTGAATATGAATTATCTTTTTTCTGAATTGAGGATTTGGAAATTTTAGGCTGAAAAATTTGAAGTGTAAATAAAACCAATCATCGTCTTCTCCTCCTTTATCTGGGAGGCTGTTTTCTTTGTAAAATACTTGTAGTCCTTTGGAAATAATCATAGTCTTATGATTTGTTATCACAAAGATATTTTACAGCGTTTAGAATAACCTTGACAATTGTCAAGAAAGCTATTTCCCCCTAATTCTACTGAAAGTTTCTGGAGTCATTCCTAAAAAAGTGGCAATGTGTTTTGCAGAAATACGCTGAAATAACTCAGGCTTTTTAGCTAATAAAATATCATACCGTTCTTGAGCTGTATGCAATTGGAGATCATCAATTCTTTCTACTAACTCTATATAGGCTTGTTGTAAAAATAACCGACCAAAATGTTCATATTTTGGATGCGACCGAAATAAATTTTCTAAATCTGTATGTGAGATTACAAACAGCTCAGTATCTTCCATTAATTCGATAGTATACTTGCTTTTTTTACGTTGAATAAAGCTGTCTATAGTTGTTATTGTTTCTTGTTCAGCAGCAAAATGACAGGTAATGTCTTTATCTTCTTTGTAATAAAAAACACGTGCAATTCCAGAAATAATAATATATATATGATTACAAATTGTACCAGATTCATGTAAAATATGATGCTTGGAATATTTCTTATAGACCATAATGCTTTGAAAATCTTCAGCTAATTCTGGATTTTCAAGTAAAAGAGTAGCATTCTGTTCAAAGAAAGGACTCATCAGATTTCTATTTTTAAAAGTTCTTCCACAAAATCACGTTTATTAGACAACCTAGGTATTTTGTGTTGTCCACCTAATTTCCCTTTTTGTTTTAACCAAGAATAAAACAACCCTTTTTTTGCTTGATGAATAGTAGGCATTGCCAAGGTCATATTGTTATAACGTTTGGCTTCATAATCTGAATTGATAGATTTTAAAGCGTTATCCAATAACTCGGTAAAATATTCTAAATTTTGAGGTGGATTCGCAAACTCAATAATCCATTCATGTCCGCCTTCTTTTTTGCCATCCATAAAAATAGGCCCCACAGTATAATCGGTAATTGTAGCGTTGGTTTTTTTACAAGCTAATTTTAATGCTTCTTCGGCATTTTCAATAATTAATTCTTCACCAAAAACATTGATATGATGTTTTGTTCTTCCAGTAACTCGAATACGGTACGGATCTAGAGACGTAAATTTCACGGTATCTCCGATCAAGTATCTCCATAAGCCTCCATTGGTAGAAATTACGACAGCATAATTTACTTTTTTTTTGACCTTAGACAGTGGAATTGCTTTAGAGTTTTCACCTTCGTATTCATCCATAGGAATGAATTCATAAAAAATTCCGTAATCCAGCATTAATAATAAATCATGCGAGCCATTTTTATCTTGTAAGGCAAAGAACCCTTCTGAAGCATTGTAGGTTTCGTAGTATTTAAAGTCTTTTTTAGGAATCAATTTTTTGTACTGTTCTCGATAGGGATTGAAGTTCACTCCTCCATGAAAATACACTTCCAAATTAGGCCACACTTCTAAAATATTGTCTTTACCCGTTTTTTCCAAAACCTTGTTTAATAAAACCAGCATCCAAGAAGGCACTCCTACCAAACTTGTAATGTTCTCATGGATGGTTTCATTGATGATTGCTTCCATCTTCGTTTCCCATTCACTCATCAATGCAGTTTCTTGTTTGGGGGCCGAACTAAAATCGGCCCAAAAAGGCATGTTCTCAATAATGATGGCAGATAAATCTCCGAAATACGAATTGTTGTCTTGATAAACAGCAGAACTTCCTCCAAGACGCATTCCTTTTCCATTGAAAAGCTCAGCGTTTTCATTGTTATTGATATATAAACAGAGCATGTCTTTTCCTGCCTTTAAATGACAGTATTCTATTGCTTCGTCACTAACAGGAATAAACTTGCTTTTAGCGTTGGTTGTACCACTCGATTTTGCAAACCATTTAATAGTAGTTGGCCAAAAAAGGTTCTGTTCTCCCTTCCGACAACGTTCAATTAATGGTTCGATACTTTCGTATTGTTGAATAGGAACTTTAGCAGCAAAATCTTCATAGCTGTTGATGGAAGAGAAATTGTACTCATTTCCAAATTCAGTACCCTTTGAAAATTGAACCAAACGAAGTAACAATTCATCTTGTACATCCTTAGGATACATGATAAACAATTCCATCTGATGCTTTCTCTTTTTGAGAAACCAAGAAATTATTGAGTTAACAAACGGGATTGCCATGTTTAAGTTTTGAGTTTAGTAAGTTGTTTTTTTGCCGTAAGTTTGTTTAGTACTTCATAGACGGAGTTAAAAATAGAAAAATATTTTCGATGGAATACCAAGGAGTTTTAAAAAAAATGCCAACTGAAAACAATGATGAAATTCAATATTATTTGGATATGGGGACTGATTTTATCAGCATGAATCAACTGTTAAACAAAGAGTTAGCGATTAGTTTTGTGAAATATGAATGTTTAAATTGTCATTTAGAGCGACCTATTTATCGTCAAGGATTTTGTAAAACTTGTTTTTTTGAAACTCCAAGTGCAGGAGATTGGATTATGAGACCCGAATTAAGTACGGCACATTTAGGGAAAGAAGATCGTGATTTAGCCTATGAAAAAGCGTCACAATTACAACCACATATTGTGTATTTGGCAAATTCTAGTAATGTAAAAGTAGGGGTTACTAGAAAGCAGCAAGTTCCAACGCGTTGGATTGACCAAGGAGCACATGAAGCTATTGAAATTGTAGAAGTTCCAAACAGATATTTAGCAGGAATTACTGAGGTTGCCTTAAAGGAACACGTTGGAGATAAGACAAACTGGAGGAAGATGTTAAAGAACGATATAGAGGACGTAAACTTACAAGAATGGCAACAAAAATTACGTAGATACATTCCAGAAGAAGCTCAAGAATATTTTATAGAAAACAATAAAGAAACTGAACTGAATTTCCCAGTGCATCAATACCCTGAGAAACCTAAAAGCTTAAACATCGTAAAAGAGCAAAACTATACAGGGAAGTTGGTTGGAATTAAAGGACAATACTTGATTTTTGAAGATCAAACTGTTTTTAATGTCAGAGCAAATGAAGGACTTGTAGTTGCTATAACAATTGGATAATGAATTTAGGTCCTTATGAAGGAGGAACGACTGAAGCAAACTCTT
>JAESUF010000343.1 GCA_016763215.1 Flavobacteriaceae bacterium | reverse complement strand
ATTCATTCTTACTGGGCATATTTAGTTATACTTATTTTACTTGTTGCTGTAGTAAATGCTATTCTAGGGCTTTCTAAAAAAAGAAGCTTTTCAGATAAAGATCTACGTATTGGGCTATTCACGCTTATTTTTGCCCATATTCAGTTATTAATCGGTTTAGGGTGGTACTTTATGAGTCCGTATTATAAGGCGTTAAAAACCAGCGGGAGCGACGTAATGGGGAATAGTGAATCTCGTTTATTAGCTATTGAACATCCAATCTTAATGATTTTAGCAATTGCTCTTATTACTATTGGTTGGTCTAAGCATAAAAAGAAAACAGAAGATGCTGCTAAGTTTAAAACCTTCGCTATTTTTTACGGAATCGCCTTGGTATTAATTCTTGCGAGAATTCCTTGGAACCAATGGCCTGCATTTTAATTTCTCATTTTCTGAGCATGTCTCAGGTATTTTTATTCTATAATGAAAATTATTAGTTACCTCTTTTCTTCAATTTTTGGTGTAGTTTTTTTATTAATTCTACTGATATTTCACCCTTTGCAATGGATTGCATTGAAGCTTAGTTATAGCGCTCATAAGAAATCGGTTGACCTTATGAATTGGTTTTTAACTAAATCGCTTCTTTTGATTGGTAATCCAGTTCAGTTTATAAAACATTCGCCAATTCCAAAAAATGAGACTGTCCTTTTTGTTGCAAATCATCAAAGCCTATTTGACATCCCTCCCATGATTTGGAGTTTGAGAAAACACCATCCCAAATTTGTTTCTAAAATAGAATTAGGAAAAGGAATTCCTAGTGTTTCTTTTAACCTACGGCATGGTGGTGGCGCATTAATCAATAGAAAAGATCCCAAGCAAGCATTAAAAGAATTAACAGATTTCGGAAAAAGAATTCATGACAAAAAATGGTCTGCGGTTATTTTTCCTGAAGGGACCAGAAGTAAAAATGGTACCCCAAAGAAATTCTCTGTTAATGGCTTAAAAATGATCATAAAGCAAAATCCAGAGGCGTATATTGTTCCTATATCCATAAACAATTCTTGGAAAGTTTATAAATATGGAAAATTCCCTTTAGGGATGTTCAACAAAATTGTTATCGAAACACATCAACCCATCCATTTGAAAGGTGCAGATATAGGAAACGTTTTAATCACGATGGAAGAAACGATTAAAAAACACATCAATCAATAACCTGAAATTGATCTCTATCATTTAAAAAATTCAATTTTTTTCGCGTTTCTTCCAATGTCGATTTAGACAAGGTGCAAAACAAAAGGTCTTCTTTATCTTCTTTTGTAGTTGCTATGATGCCCCCTAAGAAGTCAAATCCTACCGTGTGGCCAATATATTTATATCCATTAAAGTCCTGTCCTACCCGGTTCACTCCAATACAGTAACTCATATTCTCTATAGCTCTTGCTCTTAACAAAGAATCCCATGCTAAAATTCTAGGCGTTGGCCAATTTGCCATATACAATAGAACATCATAGTCATTATTGTATCTAGACCAAACTGGAAACCTCAAATCATAACAAATTAAAGGACATATTTTCCACCCTTTATAATTCACAATCAATTTTTCAACTCCTGATGTATAGACTTTATCTTCCCCAGCTAAACTAAACGAATGCCTTTTATTATAGGTCTCTATAGTTCCATTTGGATGCGTAAAAACAACTCTGTTGTAAAAATTTCCTGATTCTTGAATAACAACACTTCCTACAATAGCAACATTTCTTGACCTTGCTAAATCAATCATCCATTGTACCGTATTCCCTTGCATCGTTTCCGCCACCAAATCAGGCTTCATAGTAAACCCAGTAGAGAACATTTCTGGCAAAACAATTAAGTCAATATCCGATTCTAATTGTTGAATCTTTCCTTCAAATGAGTTTCTATTTTCTTGAGCATTCTCCCAAGTTAAATTCGCTTGAATCGCTACAATTTTCAGTTCATTTTGCATGAGATTAATTTTTAAACAATATTATAAAATTAGTGGTACAATTTTGTACATTGTTAAAAGAAAGTAATCGTTTATTGATGCAAACATTTATTTCCGAAACATTAGATGATATTTTAAAGACGCAAGTTTCCTTTGAAGATTGTGTCTTTGTTTTGCCCTCTCAAAGGGCTGGTGTCTTTGTGAAAAATACTTTCAAAACAAAAATAAGCACCGGTTTTTTACCTGAAATCTACAACATAGAGCAATTTATCTCTCAAATTTCAGAACTAAGAAACATAGATACTATTCAGCTTTTATTTCATTTTTATAAAATCTATTCAGAAGTAGAGCAAAATCCAGATTCTTTCGAGGATTTTGCCTCCTGGGCCTTTGTTGCATTGCAAGATTTTAATGAAGTTGATCAATACTTAATCAATTCAGAAGATCTTTTTAATTATTTGAGAGATATTCAACGAATGAAAAAATGGTCTGTCCGAGGCGAATTTAAAGAAACAGACCTCATCAAAGATCATTTCTTTTTTATGGAACGATTGGGGAAATACTATGCTCATCTGTATCAATTTTTAGTTGCCGAAAAAGTAGGTTACCAAGGGTTGATGTATCGGGAAGCTTCAAAAAAAGTGTCGTCCTTTTTAAACAAGCATCCTCAAAAGAAATTCTTTTTTATTGGGTTTAACGCATTGAATAAAGCAGAAGAATTTCTGTTTCAAGAATTTTTAACTCGCGGAAATACATCTGTTTATTGGGACATTGATATTGCTTTATATAAGACCAATCATTCCGCAGGGAGTTTCATTCGTAAATATGCAACAGAATGGGCATATTACGAAAAGAAGCCCCTCAAATTAATAGGAGACAATTTCGCTAAAAAGAAAAACATTGAAGTTATTGGAACTGCAAAAAACATTTCTCAATTAAAGTATGCGGGAGAAATTTTAGAGACTTTAGAAGATCATGAAAATACGGCCTTGGTTTTGGGAGATGAATCGTTGCTTTCAGTAGCGTTAAATTCTATTCCAAGAAAGGTCAAATCGATTAATATTACGATGGGATATCCATTACAAGACGTTCCGGCCTCTCATTTTATAACTTCCGTCTTCCAATTGTTTATCACACAAGATAAACTTCAAAAGACAGGCACAAATGAGTTTTATTATAAAGATGTTATTCGTTTTTTTAAAAACCCGATTGTATCTCAACTCATCAACAAATATGACCCACAGTTTGGGTTTAAAATTCATGATGAAATTTCAAAAGAAAACCGTTCTTTTATCAATTTAGAGACCCTCAAATCCTATTTAAAACCAATAGAAGAAATTGCTCCAACATTCATTACCATTTTTAAACCATTACAATCTGTTGATGACTTTATTGGCAGAATACTCTATTTTATAGAAGAAGTTAGAGAGAATATGTCTGTTTTAGAGAAGGAATATATCTTTAGAT
>JAESUF010000342.1 GCA_016763215.1 Flavobacteriaceae bacterium | reverse complement strand
TTTTAAAGTTTTTCTTTATATATTCAAAACCAGTTGTAAAGGCTTCATCGAACGAGAAAATATGGTTTAATTTTTCCAATTTTTGGTTTGAAAAATCGAAAGCGTCATTTTTAAATTTTGCAACCTCTATTGATAGCATTGAAAAAGTAACAGGGATCGATTTTTATCATAAAATGGACAGCCTACTTCAATCGAAGGTTGAGGCAAATAAAGACGTAAGTCAATTTGAGAAAAAGTAAATTAAAGTTGCTTACGATTTTTTACCATTTAAGAAAGCAAAATTATAACTAAGACCAAGGCTGAAAGTTGGAGAACTTAATGAGCCTCCTTTTGCTTTTACGTATCCTATAGAACTACGTAGCATGTATTTTTCAGTAAGATTATAATTCATACCAATACTGGGCTTTATAATTAAACCTTCACCAGTACTAATATCGCCTCCTCCTGCGCCTCCTGCGATAGCTTGTGCAAAAACTGTGACCTTCTTTTTAAGAAAGTAATTGGTTTGGTAACCGATTCCAACAAGTCCTTCAGCATAGGCACCTGCATTTCCGAAATTTGCAAATGAAGTTTGTCCAGCTAGGTAAACGTTCTTATTGAGGTGATAATTTAATTGTACAGAAATTTGATATAAATTTTCTGTTGGATTTAGTTTTCTTTTAGCGTTTAGATATACATCCTGTTTTATAACAACTTCAAAACCTTTGAATGTAACCTTCGCATTTTCATTGTAGTCTTTAACGCCATTAATATCGCTGTAATATTTTAAACCAATTCCAAAAGTAGCACTGGTAAAAAATGAGTTTGGGCTCATTAAGAAACCTTTATTTATAGAAAGGTAAACGTTGTTTGTAATATGCTGCTCAATAGAAATATCTGGATAAATTAAAACACCGCCTTTTGTATCTACGCCGCCGCCGCCAGCACCTACTCCAAATTTGGCAAGAATATTTGTTCTGTTCTTGTTCAAAGAAAAATGATGACCACCTCCCAATAAGACATTCATATAACCTGCGGGAATCCCATCATATGCACCATCAAATTTTGCAAAGAAAAACCAATGTTTATCAACATAAGAGTTTAGCTCAAATCCAGCCAATCGTATGGTACTACCATTTAGGGAGATGCCATTTGTGTCTTTAGAATTTCCGGATACTGAAAGGTTATTCAGATGCATCATAAAAGAAAACCTTTTGGCTTTTTTGTTCCAGTCAGAGTTTCGTAAACTTCCTACATCGAATTCTTTTTCAGCAGTACCTTTCGTTGCATAATCTAAAGAAAGAGGAATTTGTAATGCAATGTTTAGTTGTTGATTCTTAATATTTCCTCCATCAAAGAAATTAATATAACTATACCCAGTACTTAACGAGAATTTATCAAATTGGACTCCAATATTCATGTGAGGTAAAATAAAAGCACCACCACCATCAGGTGCGCCGGCACCACCACCTCCACCAAAATGAAATCCAGTATCTAAAAAAAGATGTTTATTAAAATAAGCCTTATAACCAGCATCAATTCCTAAAGTAAATAAACCACCTCTTATTCCTCTTACAGAACCATACATTCCTAATCCAGCATAAAAATTATTGAAATTAAGATTGTAATGAATTCCTGTTAATCCCAGATGAATTTCATCTGCTCCTAAGGGATTTGCAGGCATGTCAACAGCTAAATAATCTATAGAAAAAAATCCCTTTTGAGTTTTTCTTTCTGGAATCACTTTCTCATTTTGAGAAAATACCCACAAAGAGTTTGCAACAAAAAGAACGAACAAAATAGATTTCTTCATAAAACTAATAGTTGATTTTTGACGGGTTCGCATAAATAGTCATTTTATCTTTTCTACTAAAACCAATTAAGCATACTCCAAATTCTTTGGCATAATCTATTGCTAAACTTGAACAGGCTGAAACTGCAATTATAATTGGAATTTTTGCAAAAAATGCTTTGGAAACGATTTCATAAGAAACACGTCCACTCACCAACATGCAGAATGCTTGTTGTAATGTTTTGGTATTAATTAACTGACCAATAGCTTTGTCTACAGCATTGTGTCTACCAATATCTTCTTTTAGGGTTAGCAATTGGTGGTTTTTGTCGAAAATAGAAGCTGCATGGCTTCCGCCCGTGTGCTTAAATACTTCTTGAAATTCAGACATTTTCGATGTCATTCCTTTGATGAATTCTGAAGATAATAGTTGCGTGTTCTTTAAAGCCTCCCCTTCAAGGTTGATGTCACTTAATTCTTGTTTTCCACAGATTCCACAGGAAGAAACAGATAATAGTGTGCGTTTGTTTAAATATCCTTTGCCTAGTTTCTCTTTTGAAATGGTGGCATTTATAATAGAAAAACCATTTTTGTGTTGCTCAACAATCTCTAGTGGTAAAGCGTCTTTACCTTTGTAAATGTCTTCAGCATATAGCAAACCTCTTATTAGCTCAAAATCATCACCAGGTGTTCTCATCACAACGGTATATGACTCTTTATTAATGTTAATCTGCAAAGCAGCTTCAACAACAATTGCATCATGTACCTTCGATGAATTCCTAGTGGTTACTTGGATTCCATCGTAAGAAAAAAAGGATTTATCTATTAGGTTATATTCGCTCAAAATCTACAGCTACAACTTTATATTCAGGAGTCATGGTTTCTTGATCTCCAACACTTCCCGTAATAATATTAATAAAAACTTCTGGCTGGTGGAATGTAGTTCTTAAAACACCTCTTTTTACTTTTCTAGAGTATTTAATAGGAATATTAACACTTCCTCTATCTGAAAAGATTCGAACTAATTCATTGTCTTCAATTCCTTTTTTAATGGCATCCTTAGGGTGGACTTCTAAGATGTCTTTTGCTAAAAGCTTTTGATTATCTGTTGTACGCGTCATGGTTCCGGAATTGTAATGTTCTAATTCTCTACCCGTAGTTAATATGAATGGGTATTTTTTTCCATGTTCTACAATTTCAGGTGTTTCTTCAAAATCAAAATGATGAAAAGTACCAATCCCTTTTTTAAACTTACCGTCTATATGCAACATTTTGGTATCTGTTCCATCTTCATTTATTGGCCATTGCAATCCATTTTCACCTAAACGTTCCCATGATAACCCTTTCATAAAAGGAATAACATCTGCAATTTCTTCTATAACATTAGCAGCGTTATATGTTAGGCCCGTTGGTTGTTTGTACCCTAATCTATTCATGATATCAATGATAATTT
>JAESUF010000341.1 GCA_016763215.1 Flavobacteriaceae bacterium | reverse complement strand
TTGGATTAAGAGAATATGTACAGAAGATAACGGAAAAATGTAAAACCATTATTGAATATCTTTATTTTAAAGGGTATACACAAAAGGAAGCTTCAGAAACACTTAATATTCCAATTGGAACTATAAAAACAAGAAATAGAAATTGTATTAGTGAGTTACGTAAAAAACTCGGCTTATAATTTATGAATATAAAAGAATACATAGCGTCTGGGATTTTAGAGCTGTATATAGCAGGTTCACTTTCTGAAAAAGAAAATGAAGAAATATATCATGCAATAATAAAACATCCTGAGTTACTAGAAGAAGTGCTAAAAATTGAACAATCAATTGTTATGCTTACTGCTGCTACAGCTACAAAAGATGCTAAATTCTTATTCTCTTCTATCAAAGATCAATTAAATATCCAACAAGAACCAACGGTAATTCCAATTCGTAAATCAAATTGGATTTCTTATACTGGTTGGGCAGCTTCTATTCTTATCGGTAGTGGTTTGGTTTGGTCTATCATTCAAAACAATGACCTAAAAGATCAAATTGCTAAAGAAAGAACTCAATTAGAACAACAAATAGAAAGAGCCTCTACAGATTTAGCTGAGGCAGAAAAACTAATTACTGTCTTTAGAGATCGAGAAATTATTTCTGTTCCATTGGATGGACAACCCATTTCTCCACAATCGTACGCAAAGGTTTATTGGGATAAAAAAACCAACAGTATTTATTTAGATGCACAAGGATTGTCTGAGCCTCCTGAAGGAAAGGTATATCAATTGTGGTCTTTAAAGCTAAATCCTTTAACGCCTACAAGTATGGGTGTTATTGCTGATTTCACAACCGATGATAATAAAATCTTCATCATTGACAATCCAAATGATTCTGAAGCTTTCGCAATTACACTAGAGCCTAAAGGAGGAAGTAAGAGTCCTACTTTAGAGCAATTGTATACACTAGGAACTGTTTCTAATCCATAAAAAATTAGATAAGTACAACTAAAAATGCCTACTAAAATTAGTAGGCATTTTCTTTTAATCAAACAACTAACTAAAAACTGTTCATAGCAAGTTTACTTTCTCTGATTCAATTGGTCCTAATTCAAATGCGCTTCCTATGAGGTCTTTCTTAAATATTAAAGCTTCTTCTTGTAAATTGTTTGCTTTCATAATATGAGCTGTGTGAAACAATGCTGTAGGTTCAAATGTTTTACCAACAACATGTTGCCTAGCTATTTTTAAAGCTTCTTTATGGTTTCCGTTTTTATAATAAGCCCAAGCTAGTAAATCATACGATTGTGGTGTAGGTCTTTCTTTAACTTCCTCTTTTGCTATTTTAATAGCCTCCTCTATTGTTGTTTTGTATTCGGCATAAATAATTGCTTTGTACCCATTGTACATTGCCCCACACGCTTCATTGTTTATGAGAGATAAATACTTCTGTAGATTGGAATTTTTCTCTTCTTCATTCTGCATAAAATCAGCAATCTCAGATTTCAGCAAATAATAATCTGGCGAAGAGTTTTCTTGAATAATTGTAGTTAGAATTCGCATTGCTTCTTCTGGGTTTCTCTCATAGGAATAAGTTATCCAAGCGATTCCTTTTTTTGCATATGCATTGTTCGGGTTTAATTCTAACGTTTTTAAATATGCTTGATATGAAGCCTTAATTTTTCCTGCATGCCCGTAATAATCTGCAAGGTTTGTATAATTCCATTCTAATAATGCTACATTCTTTGAAGTCTTAGCTATTTCTAATGACTTCTCTAAATATTGAATAGCAACATCTAAATTCCCAAGGTGATCATTGTATTTTGAAGCTCGAATTAGGTAATCAAAATCGTTAAAATTTTTAATTTTCGTGAGGTACTCCTCTACCCTATCTTTATTTCCTAATTCTAAATAAACATCAATAAGCATTTTTTGAGTAGACGATAACTGTTCTCCTAGACGCTCTGCTTTTAGTAAAATTTTTAACGCTTCTTGAAATTTATGTTGACTAATGTAATTTCTAGCCAAACCTCTTAAGTAGCTAGCTTTTGAAAAATTTGTCTTTTCATTTGCAATCAATAGGTTGCTCTCTGCTGCTACTAAATGATCTATAATGCCTGTTTGTTGAAATAAAGAAGAAAGAGACGAAGCAATTTTTGCATAATAAGGAAACTGATCAGGGGTTTTATCAATTTTACTTTGCCAAAAATTAATGTCTAGCTGTAATAGCTGCAACCTTTCATTCTTGTTAACCTTTAGGTATTTATCATAGTCCTTACTATCGGTCGTTTTATTTATACCATTAGTACATCCTATTAGAAATAAGGAGAGTAGTAATGATACTATTTGAATAGTTGTTTTCATTGTTTATTATTTTTCAATTCATAAGAAGCCTAGTATATTAGGGATATACTAGGCTATAAAATTCTACCAAGGTGTTGCCAAGTATGGAAATGATGTTAAAAAGGCTTTGTCGTTCGCATCTACATGATCATCTGATAACGTTGGAAACTCAGTAAAATCTTCTCCCCCAAATATGAGTAATAGCTCAACAGTGATTACATCATCTGCCAAAGCTCTTCCAGTTAAAACATCGGTTCCATCATAGAACGTCGTTATTCCGTCTAAGGAGACATTTAATACATCTGTAGCGAGCAGTCCTGTAAAAGCTGCTGAACTTAATCCCAAAGCATTTTGATCTCCCGGATTTGCAAAAGCAGGACTTAACGCTTCTAAATTATTCTGAAACATTGTTTGAAACATCGAATTTTGCATTGATGGTATTGTCGTATTAAAAGCATCTTTACTTGTCGACGATACAAAGACAGTATTCACAGCAGGCCTTCCCATTTGATCATCTTGTGAGTAGGTTCCTGAAAAATCAGGTCCAGTTACAACAACAGGATCATCATTGTTTGTACAATTCATAAAAAATATTGCTGTAAAGCATACTAGTAATGTGTGTTTTATATTGAATTTCATAATCTTCATTTTAGTATTAATTAATTTTTACTTTTTGCTTCAACCCAAGTGTTAATAGTCCCTGTTCCACCAATCATAGATTTTGGAACTTCGATTACAATAGACATGACATTGGTACCCGCAAAAGTGTCACTTCCTGGATTGTTAAATGCAGTTGCAGTTCCTCCAATAATTTCTCCATACCTAGCAAAATCCATAAAGAAAGGGTCGTCTCTTGGTCCAGCAAAAAACTTCATTCCTGAATTTTCAGCAATAATTGCAGTACCACTATAGGGTGTGATGTCTACCTGAGATTGAATTGCGCTAATTCCTATTGAACTATCGAGTCCAGTAGAGCTGGGTGAAAATGGTCCAAAAAAGTACATTTTCCCTTCTCTTGGTATTGCTTGAATTACTAAATCTTCAATAGCATCAGAATCAGTATCAATGTTGAATTCTATCAATATATTTTCATCAAAATCTGCGGTAGTTGTTGCAGATGGACTTAACAACCCTTGAATGTTGGCTATAAATACAATGTTATCTGTGTTTTCGCCTTGAAAGGCATAAAAATCGGTAATATCACCTGTTCCTCCAGCTACAGCAGGAGCATCAATATGATCTGCCGCAATTGCAATAATGCCTAATACACTTACTGTGACGGCTAAAAAGATG
>JAESUF010000340.1 GCA_016763215.1 Flavobacteriaceae bacterium | reverse complement strand
TTTCATTTATACTTCAAAAGTTTTAGACGTATACATGGTAAGCAACACGCAAGTTCTAGACGAAATTGTTGTGAAGAACCATGATTTGGTTGGCTATTTATTACTCGATCGCAAGAAAACACCCAAAGATCGTAAAGCAGAGGCTTTAAAAAACACCTTAGATTTTTCTAACGTAGATATGAGAATACGATTGGATGATGATCATATAGATCTTAAAGTTAGACCTCCAATTGTTCGAGTAGACCCAACGGCAGCTTTTGTTGGTGCTGGTGCAGCTATTGTAATGCCTTTCAAATATTCCGAACGGTTGTGGGCATTGCGAAGAAAGATTGAATTTCAACGCTCCTTTCCAAACATGCTAATTAGTGAGTTTGGTGAACCTTTCTTTGAAAAAGATTTAAAAATTCCAAGAAATAGGTTTCATCATTTTCTGGAATACTGCAATCCTTTAGGTATAGAAAACTTATATCAGAAAGGAAAAAAATTAGAGCTTCTCAATATTTTAAGAAGAGAAAGTAAAAGTTATCTTAAATTAATAGCAGAAGAAAAAAAGAACTAGAAAGTTCCCTATTTTTGGACATTAAAGAACACATATGCCTTTTAAGAAACTATTATTATTTTTAATTATATTCCCACTAGTATCATTTACTGCTCATAAATATTACCTGAGTCTGACACAAATTGAATACAATAAGGAAAATGAAAGTTTACAAATCATTATCAATGTCTTTATGGATGATATTGAAACTGCTCTAAATAAAGAGTATGCTATAGACTTGAAGCTAACAACAAAAGAAGAACTTAAAGATGCTGATGCATATTTTGAGAAATACCTACAAGACAAATTAAATTTCAGTGTCAATAAAAACAACGTAGTGTTTACATATTTAGGGAAAGAATATGAAGGCGATCTTGTTTATTTTTATTTAGAAATTACAAATATTAAAAAACCTACGTCACTAAGTTTATCAAATAAAATACTTCTCAAGCATTTTGACAAACAACAAAATGTTGTAAAAATGAAAGTGGGAAAGAAAAGGCGGAGTAAAATTCTTAATAAAAAGAATGATAAAGCTTTGTTAAACTTTTAACATTTCCTTAAGTTTCTAGCACCTAATTACTAATTTAACGCTCATTTTAAAATCAAACCAATTTATAACATGAAGAAATCAGCTTCTTTTGTACTTTCTATGTTGTTTGTAGCTACTTCTGTATTTGCACAGAACACGCAAAAAAAACAGCCACAGAAAGGACATACCGATCAAAATAAGTTTAGACAACTTAAAGATGTACTCCCAACCCCTAATAGTAGAAGAACTGCTTCGGGTGCACCAGGACATGAGTACACACAACAGAAAGTAGATTATGTAATGGACATTACCTTAGACGAGAAAACAAATCGTATCTACGGAAATGAAACAATTACCTATCAGAATAATTCTAAAGATCAATTAGAATACTTATGGATGCAATTGGATCAAAACATGAGAGCACCAGATTCTAAAACACCTTTAGCACAAGGTGAAAGTTTAGGTGGTAGTGCTTTTAATGGGCCAAACACTTTTACAAATACAAACTTAAAAAAACCTTCTGATTTTGGTTTTAAAATCGAAGCAGTAACAAATACTGATGGTAGCGCTTTGTCTCATACGATTAATAGAACCATGATGAGAATTAACTTACCAAAGCCATTAGCTCCAGGTGCTAGCTATAAGTTTAACATTAAATGGAACTATTTAATAAACAACTCTGCTACTGATGGTGGTAGATCTGGTTTTGAATCCTTTCCTGACGGAAACAAAAACTATACGATTGCTCAATTCTTTCCACGTTTAGCAGTATATGACAATATAGAAGGATGGCAGAACATGCAATTTTGGGGTCGTAGTGAATGGGCTTTAGAGTTCGGTGACTATGATGTTAAATTAACAGTTCCTGCAGATCATATTGTTGATGCTACTGGAGAATTACAAAATGAAAAGAAAGTCTTAACAAGAGTGCAACGTAAGCGTTTCGAAGAAGCAAGAAAATCTTTTAAAGATCCTGTTTTTATTGTAACTCAAGAAGAAGCTGAAAAAGCTGAAAAAGGAAGTACTACAAAAACAAAAACATGGCACTTTAATGCTAAAAATGTACGAGACTTTGCTTGGGCATCTTCTAGAAAATACATCTGGGATGCTATGGCTGTTGATATCAATGGAAAGACTGTAATGGCAGTTTCTTTATATCCTAAAGAAGGAAACCCTTTATGGGAAGAACATTCAACTAGAGTTGTTGCAAACACTTTAGAAGAGTATTCTAAAATGACTTTTGACTACCCATATAGCAAAGCTATTTCTGTACATGCAGATCGTCAAGGAATGGAGTACCCAATGATTTGTTTCAACTACGGGCGTCCTAATCCAGACGGAACTTATTCTGAAAGAACAAAAAGAGGAATGATTGGAGTAATTACTCATGAGGTAGGACACAACTTCTTCCCGATGATTGTAAACTCTGATGAGCGTCAATGGACATGGATGGATGAAGGAATTAATTCTTTTGTTGAAATCTTAGCTGAATTAGATTACGATCCTAATTTCTTTACAGGAAATCTTCCGAAAGATATTGTACGTTATATGAGTATTGATCAAGAGAATCTTTCTCCTATCATGTCTCAAGGGGATTATGTAAAGAATTTTGGACCAAACGCTTATACAAAACCAGCTGCTGGATTGTATATGTTACGTAATACAATTATGGGACCTGAATTATTCGACTATGCTTTTAAAACCTATTCTAAACGTTGGATGTTTAAACACCCTAGCCCTGCAGATTTCTTTAGAACAATGGAAGATGCTGCTGCAATGGACCTAGATTGGTTCTGGAGAGGATGGTTCTATACAACTGATTATAATGATATCGGAATCAAAGATGTTAAGAAATACTACTTAACAGATAAACCAACACAAGCGGCTAAAGACCAAGCAAAGAGATTTAACCTAAACTTAGCTGATTATGAAGGTAAGTTAGTATACTTTGCTGAAGAAAAAGAAGGTGTTGAAGCAAAACCAATGAAAGCAATGGACTTTGATGTGATCAAAAAACACATTGCTAAAATGACTGATGATCAAAAAGCTCAACTTAAAGATGCTCCAAATTATTTTTACGAAGTTACTTTCGAAAAACCAGGAGGATTGGTAATGCCTATCATTGTTGAATTAGAATATGCTGATGGAACAAAAGAGAAAATTACGTTCCCTGCACAAATTTGGATGAGAAATGACAAAGAAGTGAAAAAAGTATTTAGATCTTCTCAAGAAATAAAAAGCTTTAAAATTGATCCTGATTTAGAAACAGCAGATATTGATACTGAAAACAATAGCTGGCCTAAGAAAAAAGATTCTAAATTTGAAAAATTTAAGAACAAAGTAAAAGGATAAGCATCCCTAATAAATACTATTTTAAAAACGTCCAATTGGTTTCAATTGGACGTTTTTTTTGTTATCAGTAATCAAAAAACTTATTCTCTATTTACTTTTGTTATTCACCTTCCTTCATCCGTTTTAAAAATGTGTTAAACTTCAATATTTCCACCACTTTCTAATCCCTAATACTTAATTTAACGCTCATTTTAAATCAAAAGTCATAACAATGAAGAAACTAGCTTCTCTTGTACTTTCAGTATTATTTATTTCGGCTGCTGCTTTTGCGCAAAATGCTCCGAAAAAAACGAAGAAAGGGCATACAAATCAAAACAAATTCAAACAACTTAAAGATGAATTTGCAACTCCAAACAATCAGCATACTGCATCTGGAGCTCCTGGTAAAAAGTATACCCAGCAAAAAGTTGATTACGTAATGAACATCACTTTAAATGATGACAATCAAAAAATCTCTGGTAGTGAAACTATTACTTACCATAACAATTCAGATGACGATTTACCTTACCTCTGGTTACAATTAGATCAGAACATGCGTGCTTCAGATTCTAAAACTCCAGATATTCAACCAAGTAGAATTCCCAAAAGAACTTCTAAAAATCGGTTCGAAAGATCTTTTGGAGACAACTCTTTTGATGGTGGTTTTAAAATTGAAAGCGTTACAAATTCTAATGGCAGCAAATTATCTCATACCATCAATCAAACAATGATGCGTATCAATTTATCTAAGCCATTGGCTTCTGGTGAAACATTTTCTTTCAATATAAAATGGTGGTACAACATTAACAATCATAGAACACAAGGCGGTCGATCTGGTTTTGAACACTTCCCTGCAGATGGAAATAACAATTATGTAATTGCTCAATTTTTTCCAAGATTATGTACTTATGACAATGTAGAAGGATGGCAAAATGATCAATTCTGGGGAAGAAGTGAATTTTCTTTAGAGTTTGGTGACTATGAGGTAAATATTACAACTCCTGCCGATCATATGCTTGGAGCTACGGGTGTTTTAATGAATCCTAGTGAAGTGTTAACGAAGAAACAACAAAAGAGATTAGCTGAAGCTAAAAAATCTTTTGATAAACCTGTAGAAATTGTTACGCAAAAGGACGCTGAAAAAATAGAAAAAGGAAGGTCTAAGAGAACAAAGACTTGGAAATTCATCGCTAAAAATGTTCGTGATTATGCGTTCGCTACTTCTAGAAAATTTATTTGGGATGGAATGGCAGTAGATATCAATGGAAGAACTGTAATGGCGTATTCATATTATTCTAAAGAAGCAAATCCTTTATATGGTGAACATTCTACAAGAGCGGTTGCTCAAACCTTAAAAACATATTCTAGATATACTTTTGATTATCCATATCACAAAGCAATCTCCGTTGATGGACAAATGGGAATGGAATATCCACAAATTTGCTTCAATCCAGGGAGACCTAATCCTGATGGAACTTATTCAGACAGAACAAAATATAGAGTGATTAAGGTTACAATTCATGAAGTTGGACATAACTTCTTCCCTATGATTGTTAACTCAGACGAACGTCAATGGACATGGATGGATGAAGGATTAAATTCTTTTGTTGAAATGCTAGCTGAAAAAGATTATGATGAAAATTTCCCAATAGTAAGAGGACTTCCAAAAAACATCGTTGGATATATGGGAGGAGATCAATCTAGAATAGCCCCAATTATGTCGAAAGGAGATAACGTATATAGTTTTGGGAACAATGCGTACGGAAAGCCAGCAACTGCATTGTGGATTTTACGTGAAACTATAATGGGTAAAGAATTATTTGACCATGCATTTAAAACGTATTCACAACGATGGATGTTTAAGCGCCCAACACCTGAAGATTTCTTTAGATCAATGGAAGATGCATCTGCATTGGATTTAGATTGGTTTTGGAGAGGTTGGTTTTATACTACTGATGTAACAGATATCGGGATTAAGAATGTAAAGAAATTCTATGCAAAGGCTGGAGATAATAATAGGATTGATTTTATTGAAGATACTTCTGAAGGTTTAACTTTTAGTGATGAGAATGCTAAAAAAGCAAACTCAAAATTCTTCTATGAAATGACCTTTGAAAAGCCTGGAGGTTTGGTAATGCCTATTATTGTTGAGTTTACTTATAAAGATGGTACAAAAGGAAGAAAAACATATCCTGCACAAATCTGGAGGTATAATGATAAAGAAGTTACAAAAGCAATTCATTCAGACAAAGAGATCGTTAATATTACTATAGATCCCGATTTAGAAACTGCTGATGTAGATACCTCAAATAATAGTTTTCCTAACAAACAGGAATCTAAATTCGAGAAATTTAAGAATAAAGTGAAAGGATAAAATTTTTATCTAAATTTTAATTAAAAACACCCAATTGAATTCTCAATTGGGTGTTTTTTTGTCTTGTTATCAACACGAAAACGATTTCGGAAATTATTTAATTTTTATGGCGGTCATAAACTGTTACTTTTAGAAAACATAATTATTTTTTAATCAATCTTTTATGAAAAAAAATTACATATTATTAGTATTAACAATAGTGTTTTGCTCGCTAGTAAATACAGCTATTGTTGCTCAATCCGGAAACGGACACGATCCAGATCTTGTACTTTCTTACACTCCAAGTGGCTATAGTGCTGCCACTACAATGAGACAGGATGATGGATATACAAGTTTTTCAAAAAACACAATCAATAACAACGGAGGAGACACAGAACTTTTTGTAAACTTCACCTTCGATACTTCTGGAATGAGTGTTTTTTGTGTGTATACAACAAATAGTAGCGTACCTACAAAATCAAATGGAATCTCTGTGTCTGGTAGCTTCTCTAACTTTGCTGACCCTAATAGAACATGGACTGTTTCGATACCTAGTTCTGCCAATACAGCAGGCACAACAGTTGAGTATATATTTTATATAAGTAATACAGATTTAGCTTCAGGTTTTGGTAGAGTTACTCCAGGTGGAGGATATCAAACTTCTTGGACAGAAGGTGATGAAATAGGCTACAGATATATAACCTATGATTCTAATGTTTCTGGTGGTGGTAACTGGTCAAGTACAAGTACATGGAATAGCAGTTCTGTTCCAAATTCCACATCGACTCCTGTTGAAATAATTGGAACGAATGCTGTTACACTTGATCAAGATGCTGACGTTCAAAATTTAATCCTAATTTCTAGTAGTATCTTCAATTTATCTGGAGGTAATGGATTAACTATAAATGGGAACTTATCCAATAGTGGAACGTTAACTGCTAATTCTGGTAGCTCCTTGCGAGTAACAGGGACATCAAGCGGAAATATTACATACAATAGAAACCTAGGAACTACTAATTGGTACTTAATATCTTCCCCAGTTACTGATCAAGATATAGATGCTTTTGCTTCTGCAGAAGGTTTAGCAATAGGAACAGGAAGTAATAGAGGTTTAGGAGCGTACAACAATTCTACTGCTGGCTGGGACTATTATCAAGATGGAGCCTCAGGGACAGGAGATTTTACGGTAGGTACTGGAAGGTCAATTAAACTAGCTTCGTCTGGTGACATCTCTTTTACAGGAACGATGTCTGTTGCTGATGTTGGAGTGTCAATTTCTTCAAACTCTAACGGGTTTAACCTTGTTGGAAATCCGTACCCATCCTTTATTGCAGCGAATAATAATGGAGACGCTACAAATAATGTTTTAAAAATAAATGATTCTGATTCTGATTTTTTAACTGAATCAACCATTTGGTTTTGGGATGAGTCAACCGGTTCTTACGATCAAATTAATCAAGCATCAAGTGCATTCTATATTGCTCCCGCTCAAGGGTTCTTTGTGAGTTCTAACGGTTCCAATATGCTGAGTATTACTGAAGAAATGCAATCACATCAGTCTACAGGTTCTTTCCAAAGAAATAGCGACACCTCTCGCCCAGAAATTGTTTTAACA
>JAESUF010000029.1 GCA_016763215.1 Flavobacteriaceae bacterium | reverse complement strand
TTTTTTTTACTTTTTTAGTTCGCATTAAAGAACCTCCCATTTACCGTAACATTAGTTCGTTTCATCTAATACTTTAATTCTAAACTTCATTCATGAAATATCTTTACTGTAGAATTTTAAAAGTTGAAACAATGAATCCTTTTGATGAAAATACTGACATTATAGAACTTGTTCATTTCTTCAAACTCAATAGTGGGTTCGAATTTGCTGAAGCCATTCAATACTACCAAGAAAAGGAATTCTACAATGCTTGCCAAGCTCTGGAAATTCTTTTCTCTATTGAAATAAATCAATTTGTACATAATTGTTAATTATACAGGGAAAACAATTGGTTGTTTAGTTCTCATAACTGATGTCTTTCTATAGTAAAAATGGTAAACTAAAAACCAGTTTAGTATTCCCTACTTCTAATCGAGACATGATACTCTTTTTCTTTTGTTCTCCATAATCAAGTGCTTATACCCAAATTTCTCAGCCTTAAGGTGTTTTCTCAAAATACTTGTTGCACTCAACCGACCTTTGAGTTGTGATCAAAACTAAGTATTCGATTAAGTAGCTACTATTATTTCTTTTGATTGCAAAGGCGTAAGCTGAAAAGCCTATAGAGTAAGCACTAAGTTTTTAAACAATCAATAATTATGGCAAGTCCACTAACAATGTATATTCCAATTAAGCAAGATGCTAATTCACAAACTGCAGCTAAGCTAGCAGTCCAAACATTCACCAATGGTACAAAAGACCTTGATCAAACAAAAGTTATCCATTATGCCACTTTGGCCTTAATTCCAAACCCTTCTGGAAAAGGAGCTCTTGCCCTTTTACTAACAACCAGATTCGATTTGGCAATGCGCCCATATATTGCAACATTTTGGGGTAAAGATGGTACTGGTCTTACTAGTGTAATAAAAGGGTTGTCATCAATATCCCTTAATCCACCTCCATCAATAAATACACTTGATGAATTAATAACCTATATAAATAGTGTGAACCTTACCCCTATACCAGAAGACCTAAAATGGACAAACTTCTATGAGGCATACGGTCAAACTGTAAGTCAGATAAAGGATAAATTTCCAGGTAAATAGGACCCTGACACGAAGAATTTTTATCAAGTTAATTTAACAAAAAGCACCGATTTTTAATTGAATTATCGGTGCTTTATTAAAAAATTAAAATATGAGCGCACGTTTTAACATGCCTGACAAGTCAAACATACAAGGCTTCATCCTCAAAGGTTATGGACACAACTATTCGTGTCATTTGCTCCTTACATTCCCGAAAAATAACGAGACAAGTATAAAAGCTTTTATTGGTGATTTGTACCCTAAAGTACAGTCTGCAGATCCTTGGAAAGAAAAACCAGAATCGTTACTAAATATTGGGCTAACATACAACGGGATCAAGAAAATAGGAACAGCAGCAGTGGCACCTACTGATTTAGAGAATTTTCCAATTTCTTTTAAAGAGGGACCTTGGATGGGAGGCTCTCAGGCTTCATTAGGTGATGTATATCCTTTGAACGGAAAGACAAGCCCCAGTCACCCTAAATACTGGTGGAATGCAAACGCAGAAAGTGGTTCAACTAATGAAAACAACACCAATCTAGACTGCATTATACATGCTTACGGAATTACAGCTGAAGCCCTAGAAACACTTGTAACAGACATTATGAATTCTGCAGCAAAACATAAATTAACAGAAATCATTCCACTGGAAAATGGTAAGCGATTGTATCAAACAGAAGTAGAAAACGATCCTCATAAAATTCATTTTGGCTATACTGATGGAATCTCGCAGCCAGCATTACAGAATCCAGGAACTTCAAGCTTTAGAACAACGCCAGAAGACATTAACAGTTTCTTAGTTGGGTACTATACTGGTGCAGTTAGTATGCCAGGCCCGGTAGATAGTTCTTCCTCTGGAACCTTTGCCAAAGACGGTACCTATAATGCTTTTAGAGTGCTATATCAAGATGTTGCTTCTTTTAATAAATTATTAAAAAATCAGGCGGACAAACATGCTGGTTTAGTTGAGAAGTTAAACTTAAAAGATAAAGCAGAATTGGAAGAATGGTTTGCTGCCAAACTATGTGGTAGGTGGAGAAATGGCTCACCAATGATTACAAACCCTGAACACCAAAGTGCAAATATTGAAGGAGCAATACATGATGAAGATTTTGGTTATACTGTTCTAGACAACCTTCCTCCTCGATCTGTTGCTAAACTAACAGATGCTGTTCCTAGTAGTAAAAGCTGCCCTTTTTCATCACATACCCGAGTAACCAACACCCGAAATCAACAATTAAAAGCTTCGGAAGGTGAAATTAGTTCTCCGAGAATTATACGAAGAGGTGTCCCTTATGGTAAGCCCTTAGAAGTAGGTTCCACGAATGAAGATATGGAGGATAGAGGACTCATTGGATTGTTTTTTTGCGGAAGTTTAACACTCCAATTTGAAAAAATATCTGGTTGGATGAATAACAATAATTTCTCTGATTCTCCAATATTTAGCATAGAGAATCCTCCACAAGATGCATTGTTAGGAAACAGAGCTATTGAAAGTTATTCTGGGGTTGTCGATACGTTTGATATCCCGTTGGAAAGTGGTGAAACCATCACCATTGAAAATTTACCTCCATTATTAATAACAAGAGGAACAGCCTATTGCTTTTTACCAAGCATGAAAAGTTTAGCAAATATTGCAGGAATGGAATGAGAAAAAATCAACTGAAGGCTGTATAAACTATGCTAAAACAAGGAGTAGGCTGAAAAGCCTTCAAAAGAGCACTAACATTGAATTCTCTCTTTTATTCTTTCTTGTTATTACTATAAATTTATTAGTTTGTAACTATTAAGCTGTGTCTAATTAATTTTCAAGTTCTAGATTACTTACGAAAATCCCCTCGGGTTTTCTAGTTGGTTTTGTATTTACTAAATTAGGTGCTTAAACACGCAACGAAATCATACACAATACCGTTTACACAATTCCCCTATCCCAGTGAAAAACTGACTTCCCAAGCTAACGTTAATGAAGCTTATTTTCGAAAGAAAAGATTAAATAGTAACTGTATGACATTTAAACATTCATAAAAAACGTTAGTCAGAGTAGAAGGTTTTGTTGCAACAAACATCTAAAATAGAGTTTTGATTCACACACATTTATCCCCTCCTAACAATCATTTGGATAGCGCCGACAGCTGTACCACATGAACGAGCCTGTTCCTCCCGTTAATTGCTTGTAGGGTTGTTGACCTCCAGAAGATTGGTCTTGCGTACCCCAGGTGCCTAAACCTTTAACCTCAAATGGTTCATAATTCTGTCCTTCTCCGGGAGGCGAGGCTGTTACTACGGTCTGTGCCTGACTACATGTTACGCCTTCTAAAAATTGTAATGATCCTTTCCGTCCTCCAGTATACACACATTTTTCATCTTCGTTTGCCATTTTTGTCTTTTTAATAATTCGTATCCCACTCTATCGTTAAAGGCTTTTCGGAATCTGCCTGTAATTAAATTAGTTACAGGTTAAAAGTAGTATTCCTTCTGTTTATAGTCAAGCGTATAAATACCTAATTCTTCAAGTAAAAAATGCAATAGAAAACTGTCGTGTAAAAGTTGTTTCGCACCTATTCTGTTCCGCAAACTGCTCAAAACAAGTGTTTCTCTTAGTTGATTAAAGATCACGGAAATTACCACAAACGAGCGTTTGAGATGTAATTAATAAAGGTTGGGAGATAAATTGCAGATGTAGCGCTGTTTAGAAAGTGTATAACATCACCTACATACCATGCGGGTAACTGCTTCGAGAGATCACTTATGTATTAACAATACTATTCTTACCTTCGGAAAAACAAACTTTGTAGCCCGCACGGTGCGTAGCTTCAAAACATTAGTGCAACTTAAAAAACGACAAACTGAGGAGAATGAAAATAATAAAAAACTATCTCACTTTTTTTATGCTACTCAGCATTTTAACATTGTTCTCTTCTTGTATTGGACAAGAGAAGACAACTCTACAAACTGAAACTAAACAAAATTCAATTATCAGTAATGTAACGGAACTTGACCCAAAAGCAGCTGTAATTTACCAAGACAAAAAGGACAACTTTTGGTTTGCGAGTGAAGAAAAGGGAGTATACAGATATGATGGTAAAAACGTTGTTCTTTTCACTTCAAATGATGGTCTAAGTAGTTATAGGATATTAAGTGTACAAGAAGACAATTTTGGAAATCTTTATTTCGATACTCCAGAAGGTGTTTACCAATATGATGGACAAAAATTTACCACTTAGACTGTTGTGGCAAACAAAGAGTCAGAGAATGAGTGGAAATCAGAACCGA
>JAESUF010000339.1 GCA_016763215.1 Flavobacteriaceae bacterium | reverse complement strand
GTTACAAGAATTCTTCTATGTCTGGTTTCTGGCCTCGCCGCGCTTGGATCAAATTCAGAATCTGTTTGCGGAGGCAGCTGATCTCTTCGTGGTTTTGTAGGATCATCTAAATTTATTTTACCGCTACTTTGTTTTGTATATATAGCTTGGTACGGGATGACTGTGTATAAGAAATACGAGGTAAAAACAGTTTAAAGTATAAAAGTTGATTCCAAAATTTGCAGTTGAATATTCAATTGAGGATGATAGAGAAGATGTTAATTATAGAAAATACTAGGAAATGAAATGTAAAAAACAGCTCGTAATTTTATTAGTAGCCTTTTTTTGTTTGAATAGTTTTTCGCAAGAAAAAGAGCTGCCAAAAGAAGAAAGATTGGCTTGGTTCAAAGATGCAAAACTGGGAATTTTTATTCACTGGGGAATATATGCCGTTAATGGAATAGATGAGTCTTGGTCTTTTTATAACAATTACATCTCGTATAATGATTATATGAAGCAGTTGGATGGATTTACAGCTAAGAATTATAATCCTGAATATTGGGCTAAACTTATTAAAGAGAGTGGTGCAAAATATTCAATTATTACAACAAAACATCATGATGGTGTTGCGTTATGGAATACAAAACAAAGTGATTTAAATGTTGTTAAAAAAACAAAGGCAAGAAGAGACCTTATTGGCCCTTTTGTAAAAGCAATTAGAAAAGAAAACTTAAAAGTAGGACTGTATTATTCGTTATTAGATTGGTCTCATCCAGAGTACCCGAATTTTATAAGAGACAAAAAACGATATGAAAAAGACGAGTCGAGGTGGGAAAAATTCACAAAATTTAATTTTGGGCAACTAAAAGAATTGACAAAGTTCAATCCAGATTTGTATTGGTTTGATGGAGATTGGGAACAATCTGCCGAAAAGTGGAAGGTAAAAGAAATACGACAACTATTATTAGAAAAAAACCCAAAAACAATTATCAACTCTAGACTCAAAGGCTATGGAGATTATGCAACACCAGAGCAGGGTATACCTATTACAAAACCCAAAAATAATTTTTGGGAATTGTGTATGACAATGAATGATTCTTGGGGATATCAACCTAACGACAGAAAGTACAAAACGATAAATCAAATCATTCGAATTTTTGTTGACTGTATTAGTATGGGAGGTAATTTACTACTCGACATTGGGCCGAAACCTGATGGAACAATTCCAGAAGAGCAGGTGGCTATTTTAAAAGGGTTAGGAAGATGGACAAAGAAACATAAAGAAGCAATTTATGGTACAAGAGCGGGTATTCCGCACGGGCATTTTAATGGATACACAGCATTGTCTAAAGATAAAACCGTGCTGTATTTATATGTAGATAATAAACCGAATGGACCGTTATTGATTAAAGGGTTAAAAAATAAAGTAAATAGAATTTGGGTGGTAGGGAATGGCACTAGATTATCACATAAAGTTGTTGGAAAACAGTATTGGAGTTCCGTTCCTGGTTTACTGTATATAGATGTTCCAGAAGAAGTTCAAGACACGGATGTTACTGTCATAGCAGTGCTTTTAAAAGGAAAGGTAGATTTGTATCGAGAAGAAGGGCAAAAGATAGAGAGTAATTAGTATCGAGAATCAAATTTAAGTAGTTCTCGAACTCTCTGCCGACATAGTAGGTGTGATTTCTATCAAAAACCACACAAACTAACCTTTGCTTATTCTAAGAGTAAAGCCAGTTAATAAAAAGAAAAAAACACTTCAGAGATGAAGTGTTTTTAATTTAATATTTGGATGCGATTGTATCATTATTTAGTCCTTTGAAATTTCTTTGGGTCTTCCATCCTGATCGATTTCCCATGTATTTCTAACACCATCTCCATCGGTATCATTCAATCCAATAGCTCTTGCTTTGAATCCAGTTTTTGAAGCTTCAATGATTTCATAGGTATAATTAGCAGTTCCTCCTTCTTCCGTTGTTTTGGGAGGAATAAAATCAATAGCATTGAATTCAGAAGAATAGGCGTTGTTTAAAAAATAGTGCGATTTCTGGAACCCATGAAGTGTTTTTAATTGTTGTTGAGCTTCAAGACTCTTTGCTTTGTTAATGACTCCCATAAAGTTAGGCATGGCAATTAGGATTAAAATTCCAATAATAACTAAAACCACTAATAATTCCTGCAGATTGTAGGCATGCACTTTTTTTTTCATTTTCATAATTTGCTTTTTTTTTGTTAAAAATAGATTCAACAGGATCAAAAGTACTAAAAAATAAAAATATTTAGTACTTTTATACCATTGTTAACTTTTATTTGCTATGATGAAAAAGATACACTACGCACTAATTTTGGTGTGTTTCCTAAGCTGCGAAGCAGTTTTTCTAGATGATTTATCGAATGATACGGTTGTTTTATTAGCTCCGTTGGATAATGCTCAATTAGATGTGGGTAACAATACCTTTAGTTGGGAACTGTTAGACAATGCAGAGACCTATCAAATACAAATTGCAACTCCTAGTTTTGCAAATGCCAATCAAATTGTTCTGGATTCTGTAACTTCTTTGCGTATGCTCATTCACGATTTGAGTGCAGGAACCTATCAATGGAGAATAAAGGCATTAAATTCAGAGTACGAAACACCCTTTAGTACAGTAGATTTTACTGTCAACTAAAAACTAAAAAAAAATATTGTGATGAAAAGATATATAGTCCTTTTTGTTGTTCTTTTGTTATTGCCTGTATCTATAAAGGCACAGGATAGCGATGCGCGAATTCAAAAACTGGGAGCCAAGTTAGATAGTCTAACGACACTAATACCGGCACTTTCTAAGCCTGTAGAGATAACAATTAGTTCAACGGATTTATCTACCTATTTAAAAGCAGTGGCTAGTTCACATAGCATGAATTTAAGTATGGGGCCAACATTGAAGAATATTGTGATATCTCAACGATTTGCAAATGCAAAAGTGAAAGATGTATTGCTTAATCTTAGCAAGGAACATGGGTTAACCATAGAAGCTATTGGGAATATTTTATCCATAAAAAAATATATAGCTCCTTATGTAATGAGAGATATTCCTGTTTATTACAACAAAACAAAAGACTTATTTACGGCAGACATACAAAGTGATAGTTTATCATTAGTTGCACGTAAGATTACCACAGTCACAGGAAAGAACATTTCTTTTGATGTCGGTTTGGGAAAGAATAGAGTGACATCGTTTATCAAAGACATGTCATTTGATGCAGCAATGGATAAGCTATCTTCTGAGAACAAATTACGAGTTACTAAAACAAAAGAAGGTCTTTATGTTATTGAAGATCCTTTGAAAGTAGCCTTGAATATACGAAGAGGGAAAACGGGCGGTTTTTATTTTAAAATAAAAGACACTGTCAACCAAATTCTAGCAGTGGATTTTGTGGACACACCCATTGAAAATGTGATCAATGATATTGGGTACGATTTGGAGATAAATATGGCAACAAGCAAGCCTTTAAAAAACATCGGAAAGGTAACC
>JAESUF010000338.1 GCA_016763215.1 Flavobacteriaceae bacterium | reverse complement strand
TGCAGGAATTACAAACCATTTAGATTATATCTCAGAGATGGGGTTTACTGCTATTTGGCCGAGCCCACTAATTATCAATGATATGAAGCAAGGCTCTTACCATGGATATGCGATGACAGATTTCTATCGAGTAGACCCGCGTTTTGGAACGCTTGAAGCCTATCGAGAATTAGCCGATGAAGGAAGAAAAAGAGGCATTAAATTAATTATGGACCAAGTAGCGAATCATTGTGGGTTAGAGCATTGGTGGATGAAAGATTTACCTTTTTCAGATTGGGTGAATTATCAAAAACATTATGAAGACAATATAAAAGATTGGAATTGGAAAAAAACGAAGACTTCCAATCACAGACGTACGAGTAATCAAGATCTCTATGCTTCAAAAATAGATAAAGAAGGAATGACAGATGGTTGGTTTGTAGCAACAATGCCAGATTTAAATCAAAGAAATCCTTTTATGGCAAACTACATTACTCAAAATAGTATTTGGTGGATAGAAACACTCGGTTTAGGAGGGATTCGTCAAGATACATACCCGTACCCAGACAAAGATTTTATGGCAGATTGGGCTGGTGCAATTATGAATGAATATCCAAACTTCAATATCGTTGGAGAGGAGTGGAGTTATAACCCCTTGTTGATCTCTTATTGGCAAAATGGAAAAGTAAATAAAGAAGGGTACAATTCAAATCTAAGATCTACGATGGATTTTGCGATGCAAAGTTTGGTTGTTCAGGCATTAAACGAAGAGGAGTCATGGAGTAATGGATTGGTAAAGATTTATGAAGGATTGGCAAATGATTTTGCATATCACAATCCCAAAGACATCATGGTGTTTCCAGACAATCATGATATGAGTAGAATATTTACTCAATTAAAAGGAAATATAGCAAACACCAAAATGGCACTAAGTTTTTACCTAATGATGCCAAGAATTCCGCAGATCTATTACGGAACAGAAATCCTGATGAATGATTTTGAAAAACCAGGAGATCATGGTTTAATTCGTACAGATTTCCCTGGCGGATGGAAAGGAGATGCAATAAATGTATTTACTGGAGAAGGACTATCAAAGGATCAGAAAGACATGCAAGCTTTTCTGAAAAAGGTATTGAACTACAGAAAAACGAGTACGGCGATGCATGATGGAAAAACCATCCATTTTTCACCAAAAGAAGGTCTGTACGTGCTGTGTAGAATTCTTGATGATGAAATAGTCATGATTGTTTTAAATAAATCCAATAGAACAACTTTTAATACTGCCATGGTTAAGGAAGTTGGTTTAGAAGGCAAAACGGTAAAAGATATTATTACAGGGAAAGAGTTTTCTTTTAAAGGTGAAATACCCGTGAATGCTAAAGGAGTAACACTATTAACTACAAAACTAAAATAAGATGAAAAAGATTATTTGCATACTAGTTTTGTTTATTGAGTTTACACTTTTTGCACAAGTAACTATTGTTGTTGAACAAACTCCTCAGAAGACTCCAAAACAAGCATCAATTTTTATTTCAGGAAATTTTGAAGGTTGGTCTGGAGGAAAAAAAGAATACCAGCTCAAGGAAAAAGAGGGTAACTATACAATTACCTTACCCAAAGAGTTAAAACAAATCCAATTCAAATTCACTCGAGGTTCATGGGCATCTGTTGAATGCAATGCAAAAGGACTGAAAATTGAGAACCGTTCTTATACATTCAATACACCCAATGATACACTTCGAGTAAAGATTGTAGGTTGGGACGACTCATTTGAAAAAAAGACAACGACAACAGTCGCTAAGAATGTTTTCGTTTTAGCAAAAGACTTTGAAATACCTCAATTAAATAGAAAACGTCGGGTGTGGATGTATTTACCTCCCGATTATAAAAAATCTAGAGAATCGTACCCTGTTGTTTATATGCACGATGGCCAAAACCTTTTTGATGCGAACGCATCATTTTCGGGAGAATGGGGTGTCGATGAAACATTGAATAAATTATTCGATGAAAAGAATTTAAAAGTAATTGTTGTTGGGATAGACAATGGTGGGTCTAAACGATTAGACGAATATTCACCGTGGGTAAACAAAAATTATGGAGGAGGAGAAGGAGATGCCTATCTCGAGTTTATAGTTAAAACGCTAAAACCATATATAGATACTAATTACAAAACGTTAAAAGGCAAAGAAAATACAGCAATTTTTGGGAGTTCTATGGGTGGGTTGATTTCGCATTATGCGGGATTAAAATATCCGAATGTTTTTGGGAAAATAGGCGTGTATTCTCCAGCATTTTGGTTTTCGCCTGAAATCAAAGAGTTTACTAAGAAACATGGGAATATTAAAGATTCGAAAATATATTTTCTAGCTGGCAGAAAAGAAGGACGTAATACAAGATATAAAGAAATAAATCAGACTGTTCAAGGGATGAACAATATGGTTAAGATTTTAAAGAATCAAGGGTTTACTCCAGAAAATATACAGTCGAAAGTAGTTCCTAATGGAAGACACAATGAAGAGCTTTGGAGAACTAGTTTTGAAGAGAGCATTTTATGGTTATTTCCAAATGCTATTAAAGAGAGAAAATTTATTGACGCGAAGTTAATTAACAACCAATTGCATATTTCTGTGTCAGACGGAGCCTACAAAATAAAGTTTTATGCTCCAAAAATGTCAGAAACAACTTTTATTCCAAAAGGAGAAATAGCTTCTCCTAAAAAATCACATGCTGTGGTTTTAAAAACTACTTTTTCTGATGTTCATTATAGCGAAAATGATTCTTCAATACAATTTAAAAGCAAGGATTTATCAGTTCTAATTAAAAAGAATCCTTTTACTATTTCCTATTGGCATAAGGGTAAAAAGGTCATCTCCGAAAAAAGAGGTTATCAAAGAACAGACGATTTTGAAACCATACAATTCAACTTAACTCCCGAAGAAGTCTTGTACGGAGGCGGAGCGAGAGCCTTAGGAATGAATAGAAGAGGAAACCGTTTACAATTGTACAACAGAGCCCATTATGGATATGAAACTCGTTCAGAGTTGATGAATTTCACCTTGCCTATTGTGGTTTCTTCCAAAATGTACATGATTCATTTCGATAATGCTCCTATTGGGTACTTAGACCTAGATAGTAAAAAGAACAATACACTTACCTACGAAACTATTTCAGGGCGTAAAACCTATCAAATTGTTGTAGGAGATTCTTGGTTAAACTTAATTGATAATTATACCGATTTAACAGGAAAACAACCTTTGCCACCAAGATGGGCATTTGGAAATTTTTCAAGCCGATTCGGATACATTCTCAAAAGGAAACAGAAGAAACAATCGATAAATTTATAGAAGAAAAAATACCTGTAGATGCCATCATCTTAGATTTGTATTGGTTCGGGAAAACCCTAAAAGGAACCATGGGGAATTTGGCTGTTTATAAAGATTCTTTTCCTGATATGAAAGGAATGGTTTCTCGATTAAAGAAGAAAGGAGTTAAAACAATTTTAATTACAGAACCTTTTGTCTTAACAACATCTAAACGCTGGAAAGAGGCTGTAGATAAAGGTGTTTTGGCAAAAGATTCGATAGGAAATCCATTCAACTTTGATTTTTATTTTGGGAATACTGGACTGATAGATATCTACAACCCGAAAGGAGAACAATGGTTTTGGAATCGTTATAAAGAAATTATTGATTTAGGAGTAAAAGGATTATGGGGTGATTTGGGAGAGCCCGAAGTACACCCGTCTAAATTACTTCATGCTACTGGAACTGCAGATGAAGTTCATAATATTTATGGGCATGATTGGGCACGATTAATCCATGAAGGATATCAAAGAGATTATCCCAATGATCGCCCTTTTATTTTAATGAGAGCAGGGTATTCAGGTTCTCAGCGATACGGACTTATTCCATGGTCTGGTGATGTTAATAGAACATGGGGAGGATTGCAATCACAACCAGAGATTTCTTTACAAATGGGAATGCAAGGGATTGGATATATGCATTCTGATTTGGGTGGATTCGCAGGCGCAAATTTAGACGATGAATTGTACACGCGTTGGTTACAATACGGTGTTTTTCAGCCTATTTATAGACCTCACGCTCAAGAAGATGTTGCAAGCGAACCTGTTTTTAGATCAGAAAAAGCAAAATCTCTAGCCAAAAAATCTATAGAATTAAGATATCAATTATTACCATATAATTACAACTTAGCTTATCAAAATAGTCATGGAGGAACCCCATTAATGCGACCATTGTTTTTTGAAGAATCATCCAAAAATCATTTAAGTATTTTGTCTTCTTCGTATTTCTGGGGTCATGACTTTTTAATCACTCCGATACTTGCATCAGGCCTGACAGAGCAAGAAGTCTATTTTCCTGAGTCAAGTGCATGGTACGATTTTTATACAGATGAAAGAATTGAAGGAAATCAAAAGAGAAAGGTAGCAGTAAAGGAAAACTCCATTCCTACCTATGTAAGAGCAGGAGCTTTTATTTTGATGACAAAACGTATTCAGACCATTGACGACTATAAAGGAGACGATTTTGTTTTGCACTATTATCATGACCATTCAATTAAAGAAAGCAACCGTCAATATTATAATGATAATGGAATTACACCTAATGCTTTTAAGAAAGGACGGTATGAACTCTTAGAGTTTGAAGCAGAAATTGATAAAAAGTGGCTGGAAATTAATTTTGAAGCTGAAACAGGTAGAAAGTATAAAACTTCATCCAAAAAGATTGAATTAGTGATTCATAACATTACTTGGACTCCAAAGACTATAAAAGTCGATGGTAAAAAAGTGAGCTATAAAAAAGAAGGAAATCAAGTTCGTATTCTGTTACAATGGAATACAAAAAAGGAAATGAAGATTAAACTTAAAAAATAAGTACATGAATAAAATAGGAACACTTTTGTTGGTTATCATCACTCTTATTTCTTGTCAGCAAGAAAAGAAAGAAGCAAAGATTGAAAAAGGAATACAATCGTTTGCACCTGAAATGATGGAAAATGCGGTTATCTATGAAGCAAATATCAGACAATACTCGGCAGATGGAACGTTTAATGAGTTTACAAAAGACATTCCTGAGTTAAAAAAATTAGGAGTAAAAATCATTTGGTTAATGCCTATTTTTCCAATATCAGAAACAAAACGTAAAGCAACAGGAGGCCAGTTTGCTAGTCTTATTGAGGATGAAAATGAACGTAAAAAAATGCTTGGGAGTTATTATGCTGTATCAGATTTCACGAAGATTAATCCAGAGTTTGGAACGATGAAAGATTTTAGAAGCCTAATAAAAACTGCACATGACAATGGGATCTATGTGATTTTAGACTGGGTTCCTAATCATACAGGATGGGACCACACATGGTTAACATCAAATCCTGAGTTTTTTACACAAAATGAAAAAGGAGAGGTTATTCACCCAAAAGGTACCGATTGGACAGATGTAGCAGATCTTAATTACGATAGTAAAGAGATGCGCAAAGAAATGATTAAGGATATGGAGTTTTGGATTACCAAAGAAGGCGTTGATGGTTTTAGATGCGATGTTGCAGGTTCGGTGCCATTCGACTTTTGGGAAGAAGCGATTCCACAACTAAGAGCTAAAAAAGATATTTTTATGTTGGCTGAAGCTTGGGAACCAGAACTTTTAAATGACGGTTTGTTTGATGTGGCCTATGGATGGGATAGACATCATACCATGAATGATTTAGCGAAAGGAAAAGATGCTGTAAAAAAATGGAATGAGAATACAGAAAAAGATGTTAAACGTTATGCAGCAGATGATATACTAATGACATTTGTAACAAATCATGATGAAAATTCTTGGAACGGAACCATTTCTGAACGAATGGGAGAAGCTGGTGAAGCACTAACCGTATTGAGTTATGTTGCCCCTGGGATGCCGTTGATTTATTCTGGACAAGAGTATAATTTAAACCACCGGTTAAAGTTTTTTGAAAAAGATTCTATTCCGAAAGAGAAAGGGTCTATGTGGAGTTTACTTGAGAAGTTAGGGAAACTTAAAAGCACAAATCAGGCCTTGCATGGAGGAAGAAATGGAGCCGCATATAAATCACTTACTTCAGATGGAAATGTAATTGCTATTGAAAGAAAAAACAACGGAAAAACATTGATTTATATTGCTAATTTATCCGACAAGCCAGCGAAAATTTTGTTACCACAAAAAGGAGAATTCGTTGATTATTTTAATGATACTAAATTAGAGTTAAAAGGAGCAGAGCTATCATTGTCTGCTTGGGAATACAAAATTTTAATTGATTAGAGGATGAAAAGAATCAGTATGCTACTTTGTAGCATCCTACTATTAGCAAGTTGTAAGCAAGAACCAGCAGTTCCATTTGTCTGGGAAAATGCAAATTTATATTTCTTACTTACAGATCGTTTTAATAATGGAGATACGTCCAATGACGTCAATTTTGATCGCTCAGCAGAAACGGGAAAGCTTCGAGGTTTTGAAGGAGGGGATATCAAAGGAATCACTCAGAAAATAAAAGAAGGGTATTTTACAGATTTAGGGATCAATGCTATTTGGATGACACCCGTTGTAGAACAGATTCATGGAGGAACAAACGAAGGAACGGGAACTACCTATGGGTTTCATGGGTATTGGACACGTGATTGGACTGCTATAGATCCAAATTACGGAACCAAAGAAGATCTTAGAGAATTGGTTGCTACTGCTCATAAAAACGGAATTAGAATCCTATTAGATGCAGTTATTAATCATACAGGACCTGTTACTCCAAATGACCCCGTTTGGCCATCAGATTGGGTGCGTACAGAGCCACAATGTAAATACGATAATTACGAAAATACGATTACTTGTACACTGGTAAAAAATTTGCCAGATGTAAAAACAGAAAGTAATGAAGCGGTAGAATTACCACCACAATTGGTTGCTAAATGGAAGGCAGAAGGACGCTATGAAGAAGAAGTAAAAGAACTAAATGAGTTCTTTAAAAGAACAGGATATCCAAGAGCACCTCGTTTTTATATCATTAAGTGGTTAACAGATTATATCACCGAATTCGGAATTGATGGATATCGTGTAGATACCGTAAAGCATACTGAAGAAAACGTTTGGCAAGAATTTAAAAAGGAATGTGATTACGCTTTTGAACAATACAAAGCGAGTAATTCAGAAAAGGTATTGGACGATAACAATTTCTATCTGGTAGGAGAAGTTTACGGATATGGAATAGGAGGAGGTGTGCAATACAGTTTTGGAGATAAGTCTGTCAACTACTTTGATGAGGCATTCCAGAGTTTGATTAATTTTCAATTCAAATGGGACGTAAAACAGAAATCAAAAGAAGAAGTTTTTGCGTTATATTCAGATGCGTTACGTAATGATCTTAAGGGTTTTGGGACACTAAATTATGTGAGTTCACATGATGACGGTCAACCTTTTGATGCCGCTCGTGAAAAACCATACGAAGCTGGTACAATGCTCTTACTTTCTCCAGGAACTTCACAGACCTATTATGGCGATGAGTCTGCAAGGTCTTTAGTTATTGGAGGAACAGAAGGAGATGCAACACTTCGTTCTTTTATGAATTGGAATGATATTGCTAATAATTCGAAGACAAAAGAAGTACTAAACCATTGGCGAAAATTAGGGAAGTTTAGAGCCAATCACCCTTCAGTGGGAGCAGGAGTTCATTCTTTAATTTCTGAAAAACCCTACTCTTTTTCAAGAGGGTATTCAAATGGAGCCTATTCAGATTCAGTTGTTGTTGGGTTAGAGCAACCTAAAGGAAAAAAAACAATTGATGTTTCTACAGTTTTTAAAGATGGAGAAACTGTCCGTGATGCGTATTCAAATCAAATAGTAACAATAAAAGATGGTAAAGCGATTGTGAATTCAGATTTCACCATTGTTTTATTAGAGAAAAAATAATTTAGTCCCCCGGTGTAGTCGAGTGTGTTTGTTTATGAATCCTCGACTGCACTTAATAAAAAAAACAAAAGGTTCGAGAGTTTTACCACACCTAACATTAGCGAATAGCTACAATTAGTTATTTAAAAGCTCATCATTTGATGAGCTTTTAAGTAATGTTAAATTAAACTCTATGTTCTTATGTAATAGGAACCAATTCAAATTTAAATGGAGTTGCATCTTTACCGTTACTACCTCCACCAGTCATAATTAAATTTGCTTTTGTAATACCTAGCAAAGAAAATTTATGATCAATTTCGTTTATAACTGCAGAACTCATTATATCTCCTTCTTTTACTTGAGAAGTGACACCTACATGAATTTCAGGTTTAAATTCAAATTTGGCTTTTTCTCCTGAAGAAATAGCGGTTTTGGTAGCTAATAATTTCCCGTCTTTATAAATCTGAGCATCAATAGCACCGTTGCCAATCTTGTTTCTAACTTCTATTTCATTTTGACGTGTAGTTGGGGCAGAATCCAATTGAAGAATCTCTCCGGAATTGGAACTGACAACAGACCATTTTTGACCATTATAGGCTGTCCTTTGATCTGAAACATTTCCAAATGCATCAGCCGAAGCTACTTCAAAGTGCATTGGGTATGTGAATGAATGTGACCAATTACGCCCACAATTTTTGATTACTTTCCATGCAATAGCAGTAGATTCAAAGTTGGTGGCTATATTTTTCTGAAAGATGACAATATTAGAGTTGCTCTTATCATTTGAGTTGTTAATAAACGTGATTTCAATTTCCATTTTATGTTTGTTATTTTTGATGATACCTGAGCTTTAGAATAGGAGCTGGGTTTGTCCTTCGTTATAATGTGTCCTTTTGAGGTTTATACAATTGCATTTTTTGCAAAAAAAACCTATCAGTACACACCGATCTCTTTATGATACAATAATAGCGGTTTGAGATTGCTATTTTTTAAGTAGTTATACCTGTTTTAAGTGTTTTTTAAAAACAAATGAGTTAGCCCAACCAACCTTCTCGATCCAAGCTTCTATATTGAATCGCTTCAGAAATGTGATTTCGGGAAATATTTGGAGTATTTTCTAAATCGGCAATAGTTCTAGAAACTTTGAGGATTCTATCGTAGGCTCTTGCAGGGAGGTTTAATTTTCCCATTGCAGTTTTGAGTAAAATTTTACTTTCATCAGAGAGCTTGCAAAATTGTCGGATCTGTTTTACATTCATTTGTGCGTTGTAATGAATGTTTTCAAACTCTTGAAATCGTTGTGATTGAATTTCTCGACCAGCAGTCAGAAATTATTAAAATCTAAAATGAAATAACGTCACGGCTATGGTTAGTACGGGATTAAAAGAAACTATCCTTTCGATTAAGCACTTAGCCAAAACTTTTTATTTCGTTTTATCTTTTCATTTTTAAAGCCAAATCAATAGATTTGGCGGACTTTATAAATATACGCCTGCCTTTTCGTTAAAACACCAGAACCCGTATTAATTATAGCCATTGTTGTACGTAGTTTTTTATTCTTTAAATTTTATTGTGTTCAATATTTTAATTGTCTCGTTATAATTTTCTTCAATTACT
>JAESUF010000337.1 GCA_016763215.1 Flavobacteriaceae bacterium | reverse complement strand
TGAGTACCTGAGATCTGAAATTTAATTTCATGATTGCCCCAGCCAATACCATACTATGTACACGATCTGGATGTTTCTCAGCGAGATTTCTTATCAGTATTGTCCCAAGGGAAATACCTACAAAATGTGATTTCTCAATTTTTAAATAATCAATAACTTCTACGATATCAGCCGTAATAACATCAAAAGTATATTTTGGGTTTACAACATCTTTTAGTACCATTTTACTTTTACCATGACCTCTTAAATCAAGTACTAATATATTGTACTCGGCTTTAAAAGATCGAAGTTGTTTGTACCAAATTGATGAACTCCCGCCAGCTCCATGAACAAAAGTAACCCAGTGGGTACTTGTAGGGTGTATGTATGTAGTATAATTTAACAAGTTGTCTTTTTAAAGCTGCAAAGCTAAACTATTTTTTTATTATTTGATAATGGTTGGAATTGATACGATAAATTAAAAATTGTATCTTTTTTAAAACAGAAAATTACTTATATTTCCATCAAACATAAAGACTATTTGTTTTTATATATACCTTAGCGGTAAGCAACTAAATGTAACCGTTCTCGCTATTCAAACTGCATATACATATTTTGGAACAAAAACTACTGGTAACAATGTGTATAATTAATTGCTGCGGAATTTTCTTGACGAAAATTCACACGAATTAATTATCTTTCCGAAATGGCGGAAAGTATAGCGCAGTTTTAACCGCAAAAAACCACACACAAATACGTTATAGCTAATTAACTTGAATGCAAAAAACAGTCGATTTTATAGAAAATAGAATTAGGTGGAAAGCTTCCAAACATAGCTTACCGAATAAAAGTGTATTCTTATTTGAAAACTTGACTGATAAAGTTAAAATGAAATATTTGATGCATTTTGATGAAAAAGATTGCGGAAATCTAATCTTGATATTTACGGATTCGAAAAAAAACTGGACAGCATTAGGAACTAAAATGATTATTGGATTTGACGGAGATAAATTAAATTCGGTAAAATTAGACTCAATTCAAGACGTAATTTCTAAAAACCTGAAAGAACAATATCTTCAAACAGAAAAAGGAAAAACAAAATTAAAACCTATAAAGAAAAGGAATGAAAAGGAATTATCCGTTATTAACTTTGACGGAAAGGAAAAAGTGTTTATTACCAAGAAGGGAAATGATTTCTTTTCACTTTGGAATATCTTATTAATGATTAGCAGATTGAATAAATAACGCACTACAAGAACACGTGTAATTAATTGCCTCAACCTCGGTGAATTAAAAATTTAGTTATAAATTGACCTTATAAAAAACTATGAAACTTTCGGAACATCAATTTTAATACACTCGGGATATTTTGGCTCAGCGCGGTTGCAGTTCGATTTCGCCAAAATGATGGTTTAAAATTTTTAACTTCAAAACAGGGAATACAAACACGTTATGTACAATTAAAAATGAAGAGTTTATCATTCATAAGATCTTTTAAATCATTGTTCTACATTCGAGACTCTCAGTCGACTGATGAATCTTTAGAAGAACTGATTAATCAAAATTTAGAGGGAAGAAATCGGTTAAGAACAATCAATCAATTAAGAAAATCTATAGTCGTCCTAGGAACAAAACAAAATGTAAATAGTACAGAAATATCATCAAAAGACGTCATTACCTATCTGACTTCTTCAAGCCCTGATAATAGCGGAGAAGTTTTATTGGCGTTTGTGGACGATATTTCAATGTCAAAAAGAAATCCAGCTGCAAACCCAATGAATGTTGATTTCGAAGCCCTGATGGCAATACTTAACTCATCTAGCCTAAATGGAGTTGTTATTATTACACGTTTGGCTTGGACAGGATTTAAAAAAGAAGAATTAAAAAGCACATAACATAACACCGTATATAATTAATAGCAGCAGCTTTCAAAAAGCAAGTTAATTGTCTAATTTTAGGATTGAACTCAAATTTAAATAAAATGAAAATAACAACATTTCTAACATTTGTAGGGAATCAATGCGGAAAGGCTGAAGAAGCTATAAATTTCTACACATCTATTTTTCCGAATTCAGAAATTAAAAGCATCATAAAATACTCAGAGGGAGAGGCTGGAGGAACACCGGAGCTTATTAAATATGGAGTATTTACATTAAATGGTATAGAGTACAAGGTTTCCGAAAGTAATTTTAACCACGCTTGGTCATTTACACCAGGGATATCACTGTTCGTTGAATGTAACTCTGAAGATGAGATACAAAATTTATTCAAAAAACTTTCTTCAAATGGGGGCCAGATTATGGTTCCTCTTGACAACTACGATTCAGGAGATTACGGTTTTGGTAACAAATTCGGATGGTGTGAAGATACATATGGTATTTCATGGCAACTTAATCTTTCAGAATAAATTCGATTTATGGTATCAGTAGTCCTACTTAAAGGGATAAAGGAGATGGAAAATAGAAACAGAACTACTGCCAACAACCTATAAAACTAACTGCTAGTGCAAGCCTACTTACGAAATTCCTGCCTTCGACAAGCTTAGGGGCCAACGGATTTTCTACCTACTTATCGGCAGACAGGTTCAGTTTGTATTTGCTGAATTAGGTGCTTGAGACAGACAACAAGCCATATATAAACACGTTCTGTCTTTCGGTTAATAAAATACTTTGTTAGAAAAATAAGGCTTATCGGTCTATGCGTTTAGTGTAATAAATGTGATTAGAATAAGGAGAACTATCAGTGCTCTTAATGAATATTAATATTTTCCTATATTTATAACATATTCATTCATAGTATTATAAAAACAAACGTATGAAATCATTCAACCTTTTTCTATTTATTTTATGCATTGTATTTACATCCTGTAAAGACGAAGCGAACACCAATGTTTCAGCTGAAATTGAAGTTATTGAAAACGGTTTACTGTCTCCAATTCAAGTAAAAGGAGATTCTGTAAAAAAGTTCAATTTACTAGAGAGAATGGAACATTACAAGGTTCCGGGAGTGAGTATTGCTGTGGTTGAAAACGGGAAAATTAAATGGGCTAAAGGGTATGGTATTGCTAATACAGAAACCAAGAGCAAGGTAGATAAAAACACAATCTTTCAAGCAGGTTCAATTAGTAAGCCAATAGCAGCATTAGCGGCATTAAAACTTGCTCAAGAGGGGAAAGTGGATCTCGATGAAGATGTGAATACCTATTTGAAAGGATGGAAAATCCCTGAGAATACATTTACAGGTGATGAAAAGGTAACGTTAAGGCGATTGTTGACTCATACTGCGAATATGACCGTACATGGGTTTCCAGGATACAAGCAGAAAGACACATTTCCTTCCGATGTTCAAGTATTAAACGGAAAAGGAAATACTTCAAAAATCTTTGTCGACGGAATCCCAGGAAGTATTTGGAGGTATTCTGGAGGAGGGTATACAGTGATGGAAAAAGTAGTAGAAGATGTAAGTGGGCAAACATTAGATGTTTATTTGGCTGAAAATGTATTGCAACCTATTGGAATGAAGCATAGTACCTACCAACAACCAATCGATGCTGAAAAATACACAAACATAAGTGCGGCCTATGACAACCAAGGAAAACTCATTGAAGGCTTGTGGAATAACTATCCAGAACAGGCAGCAGCAGGGTTGTGGACAACGCCTTCTGATTTGGCCAAATATTGTATTGAAATTCAACAAATTTTAGGAGGAAAAGAAACTGGAGTGCTTTCAAAAGAAACCACTGAGAAAATGTTGACCAAGCATAAAAACAATTGGGGACTTGGGCCTTCTTTGCAATGGGAAAAAGATTCTTTAATTTTTAGACATGGAGGAAAGAATGCAGGGTTTACCAATGAAATGGTCGCTTTTGCTAATCGTGGAAGCGCCGTAGTTATTATGACAAATGCAGACAATGGTGGAAAACTAATGGGAGAAGTTTTAAGAGCAATTTCTAAGCATTATAATTGGAATGTTAGCAATCAACGAATCGTAGAAAGAGTCGCTGTTTCAATGGATCAATTGGAAAAACTAGTAGGGAAATATCAACTGACCTTTCAAGTTCCAAATATTGGAAATTATATCATTGAAGTCAAAATTCAGGATAACAAGCTTGTCGTTATTGATCCTAATAATGGAGAGGTAAATACTTTAACAGCTATTGGAACCGATACATTTTTAGACCTAGAAAGCGGAAATCAAGTCACTTCAAATCGATACAAAGAGAAGCAAGGTATTCTGTTTGATGGTCAATACCAGTTCTATAAACTTGAAAAATAGGTAGATACTAGTTGCTTAGGCTAACGTCCATTGATCTCGTGAAATGAGCTCTTGTCTGGTTTTTTCTTTAACGTATTTTCTAGGATTACCACACATCCAGCAAGAACAGGTGACAGGTGTTTTTAAAACTT
>JAESUF010000336.1 GCA_016763215.1 Flavobacteriaceae bacterium | reverse complement strand
TTTCATCCATTCCATCTTCAATAGAAATAATTGGATATTTCTCTGACAATTCAGCTAAATAATCAGCTTGTTCTTTACTTGATCTTACTTTTCCTCTTTCTCCTTCAAATTTTGAATAATCATAGTTTCCATCAACATAAAACTCTGCTGCTGCACAGTCTAAGGCTATCATTATTTCATCTCCAATTTTATATCCAGCATTCCCAACAGCTAACGCAATAGTATCTAAGGCATCTTCTGTTCCATCTAATTTCGGTGCAAATCCACCTTCATCACCTACAGCCGTAGACAAGTTTCTATCGTGTAGTACTTTCTTTAAATGATGAAAAATTTCAGAACCCATTTGCATCGCTTGCGTAAAATTTTGAGCTTTTACAGGTAGTACCATAAACTCTTGAAAAGCAATAGGTGCATCGGAATGTGAACCTCCATTAATAATATTCATCATAGGAACTGGCAAAGTATTCGCAGAAACACCTCCGATATAACGATATAAAGGCATTCCTAATTCATTTGCCGCTGCTTTAGCCACAGCTAATGAAACTCCTAAAATTGCATTCGCTCCTAACTTAGATTTATTATGTGTTCCGTCTAAATCAATCATGAATTGATCTATATGGTTCTGTTCAAAAACAGAAACCCCTAATAATTCTTGAGCAATGATTGTATTTACATTTCCTACTGCATTCAATACTCCTTTACCCATGTATGCTTTTCCGCCGTCTCGTAACTCTACCGCCTCATGCTCTCCAGTAGAAGCCCCAGAAGGAACAGCTGCTCTTCCTAAAATACCGTTTTCTGTAATTACGTCTACCTCAACAGTTGGATTTCCTCTAGAATCAAAAATTTGTCTTGCGTGAATGTTCACAATAATACTCATGTCAATAAAATTTAGGTTTATTTTTTACGATGGCTAAATTACGTAATATGAAATACTTTTATTGATATAAAGCTTATTTAATTACGAAATCGGTTTCCAAAATTTCAAGTAAAATATTTTTTCCAAAAAAAAACCCACTCCTAAGAGTGGGAAAAATTGCTATGAAAAAGAAGTGATGCGAAACATCACTGGCGTAAAAGTAATACATAATATTGGTTATGCAACAATAAATCGTTAAAAGGTTGAAATTTATCGATGAGTTGCTTAAATACACTCTTAACTTGATACATTAAAAAAAAAGCAGCTATACAGCTGCTTTTTTAGAGGTTTTAATATTTTCTATAAATTGATCAAATAGATATTCCGAATCGTGAGGTCCTGGGCTAGCTTCTGGGTGATATTGCACTGAAAAACAATTTTTGTCTTTCATTCGAATTCCAGCTACCGTTTGATCATTTAAATGCACATGTGTAATCTCTACACTTGTGTTTGCTTCGGTTTCTTCTTTATTAATAGCAAAACCATGATTTTGAGACGTAATTTCTCCTTTACCAGTAATCAAGTTTTTAACAGGATGATTAATCCCTCTATGTCCATTGTGCATTTTGTAGGTAGAAATCCCATTTGCTAAGGCAATTACTTGATGTCCTAAACAAATACCAAACAGCGGTAAATCTCTTTTTATAATCTCTTTCGCTACCTCTTGTGCTTCATGTAAAGGTTCTGGGTCACCAGGTCCATTTGATATAAAATATCCATCTGGGTTCCAAGAATGTAAATCATTAAAACTTGCATTATGAGGATAGACCTTAATATATACCCCTCTTTTAGCTAAATTTCTTAAGATATTCTTTTTAATTCCAATATCTAATGCTGCAACTCTGTACGTTGGATTTTCATCTCCTACAAAGTATGGTTCTTTTGTAGAAACTTTGGAGGCTAATTCTAAACCTTCCATACTTGGCACTTTTGCTAATTGTTCTTTTAAACTTTCAATAGCATCCACTTCTGTCGAAATAATTGCATTCATAGCTCCATGATCCCTAATATATGACACTAAAGCTCTAGTATCTACATCAGATATTGCGACAAGATTATGCTTTGTAAACCAATCCTTTAAGTTCCCATTAGAATCAACTCTAGAATGCTCAAAACTAAAATTTCGAACAATCAATCCAGAAATTTTAATTCCATCAGACTCAACTTCTAAATCATTGACTCCATAATTTCCAATATGAGCATTTGTTGTCACCATAATTTGTCCAAAGTATGACGGATCAGTAAAAATTTCTTGGTATCCTGTCATTCCTGTATTAAAACAGATTTCTCCAGTAGCAGTTCCTTCAATCCCTATAGATTTCCCATAAAAAATGGTCCCGTCTGCTAATAAAACTAATGCTTTCTTTCGTTGTTGATATTTCATTCTTTGATTATAATGAGATTCCTGGTTTTTTCTCAGGAATTAAGTTTTGCAAAAATAAGAATTCGTTCTCTTGTTTTTTTATTTAATGAGAAAAAAATCATGTACTTCAATTCATATAATTAAATAATTGTTTACATTATTTTTTTCACCACCTGTCATTTTCAGAACTTAAATATAAATAAAAAGGGATAAACGTAAACGCTTATCCCTTTTGTATGAATTAAAAAATCTTCATCTATTCTTCAGATTTTTCTTCTTTTTTTGTTTCTACAGCTTCAGCTTCTGCACTAGGAGCAGCTTCAACAGTTTCAGCTTTTTTGCTTCTACCTCTACGAGTAGATTTCTTAGCTTTTTTACCTTTTGGACTATATAGTTCGTTATAATCAACCAATTCTAACATTGCCATTGAAGCATTATCTCCTTGACGATTTCCTAATTTGATGATACGTACATATCCTCCTGGTCTGTCTCCTACTTTTACAGAAACTTCTTTGAATAATTCTGTAACAGCATATTTATCTCTAAGGTAACTAAATACGATTCTTCTGTTATGAGTAGTATCTTCTTTAGACTTAGTTATTAAAGGCTCTACAAACACTCTCAATGCTTTTGCTTTCGCAACAGTGGTATTAATGCGTTTGTGCTCTATTAAGGAACAAGCCATATTAGCTAACATTGCTTTTCTATGCGCTCTCTTTCTTCCTAAATGATTAAATTTCTTTCCGTGTCTCATTGTCTTATATATTTACGAAAGTGCAGTTTGATTGCTCACTTGCATTCTCTATGACATCTAATTAATCTCTATCTAATTTATATTTGGTTAAATCCATTCCGAAATTCAATCCTTTTACATTCACTAGTTCTTCTAGTTCTGTTAAAGATTTTTTACCGAAGTTTCTGAACTTCATCAAATCGCTTTTGTTAAAAGAAACTAAATCTCCTAATGTATCTACTTCTGCAGCTTTTAAACAATTTAAAGCTCTTACAGATAAGTCCATGTCGATTAATCTAGTTTTCAACAATTGACGCATGTGTAATGATTCTTCATCATACGTTTCAGTTTGAGCTATCTCGTCCGCTTCTAACGTAATTCTCTCATCAGAGAACAACATAAAGTGGTGAATTAAGATTTTAGCTGCTTCAGTTAATGCATCTTTAGGATTGATTGATCCATCAGTTTCAATATCAAAAATCAATTTTTCATAATCTGTTTTCTGCTCTACACGGAAATTTTCGACAGCGTATTTTACATTCTTTATTGGAGTGTAAATTGAATCTGTAAAAATTGTTCCGATAGCAGCTCCAGACTTTTTATTTTCTTCAGCTGGCACAAAACCTCTTCCTTTTTCTATAGTAAGTTCCATGTTTAATTTCACAGACTTATCCATATTACAGATTACTAAATCAGGGTTTAGTACTTG
>JAESUF010000335.1 GCA_016763215.1 Flavobacteriaceae bacterium | reverse complement strand
TCATCATAACCACAAGATCTTGCGACTACTCTGATTAAGTTATTTGTTGCGTCAAAATAATTGTGCAATTGTTTTGCCGAAGAATCAATAATCAATCGACTTCTCAACGATTTTTTTTGTGTGGCAATTCCTACAGGACAATTATTAGTTCCACAAGCACGCATTCCTAAACAACCAATGGCTTGTATAGCCGAATTAGAAACTGCAATTGCATCGGCTCCTAACATCATTGCTTTTGCAAAATCTTCTGCTACACGTAAACCTCCTGTAATCACAAGAGTTACATCTGAAGCGCCAACGTTGTCTAAATATTTTCTTGCTCTTGCCAAGGCGGGTATTGTTGGCACATTAATATGATCTCTTAGAATAGTGGGAGCAGAACCTGTTCCTCCACCTCTTCCATCCAAGATGATATAATCTACACCTGCATCTAAAGCAAACTGAATGTCTTTTTCTATATGACTCGCAGCAATCTTAAATCCGATTGGAATTCCGCCAGTACGTTCTCTTATTTTGTCTCCAAAATCTTTAAAATCTTGAGCGCTATGAAAATTTGGATTTGCTGCTGGTGAAATGGCTGTTTCTCCTTCTTTTAAACCTCTAACTTCTGCAATCTCTGCACTTACTTTACTTCCTGGTAAATGCCCTCCAGTTCCTGTTTTTGCTCCTTGTCCACCTTTAAAATGAAACGCCTGAACATTCTCTAATTTATCCCAAGAGAACCCAAATTGAGCAGAAGCTAATTCGTAAAAATATTTACTATTGTTTAATTGTTCTTCTGGTAACATTCCTCCTTCTCCTGAACAGATTCCCGTTCCTGCCATTTCGGCTCCTTTTGATAAAGCAATTTTAGCTTCTTTAGACAAAGCACCAAAGCTCATGTCAGAGACAAACAAAGGCATATCTAATTCTAACGGCTTCTTGGCTCGAGGACCAATCACAACTTTGGTCGCTACCTCCTCATGATCTAGCAAAGGTCTTGTCGCTAACTGCGCTGGAAGAAACTGAATATCGTTCCATTTTGGCAACGTATTTCTATCAACACCCATAGAAGCTGAAAATCCATGATGCCCAATATTTTTTAATCCATTTTGAGCAAGTTCTTTTATGTACCCAGTATAAGGTTCAGTTTCTTCAGGGTGTGTATCTGCATAAGCTCCTAAATATTCATCGCGATTAAAAGGTTGCGGGCTGTTCACTAAATAGGCATCAATCTCAAATGCATCTACAAAGAGGTTATCTCCTTCAATCTTCGTTGAAAATTTATGAAGGACTTCTTTATTATTATATTCTGAAACTCCTGAATCTACACGATAATCCCACCCGTGTACTCCACAGATAAGGTTGCCCCCTTCTACATGTCCATCAGACATTAAAGCACCACGGTGAAGGCATCTTCCATATAAAACAGAGATGTCCTTATCAAATTTAACAACCACTAAATCAAGCCCATTTACTAAGGCATGTGCAGGTTTTTTGTTTTCTAATTCAGAAATTCTTGCAATTACAATTGGGTTTTTCATAAAATTCGGTAGGTTGAGTTTATGAAGTTAGTCGATTTTTTTAAATTGACTCTCTTCATGAGATTTAAATTAGTTTGTGTTTTTGTTTTTATACTATCTAACAAAAGCCGAAGTATTCTCGGCTTTTGTTTATTTCGACATCATTTATAAGCTCCAAAAAGCGTACTTCAATACAGTTTTATTTACTGGTTATTTTCTTCCAATTTTTATCCGCTTTTGCTTTCAACTCCTCTGCTCCTTCATTGGTCCAAAGAGTTAGTGTATTGGTATTTCCTCGATTGTAAAACAAATATAATTTTCCTTCTCGTATTTCAAACGTCTCTGGGTTTATAGAAACCTTACTCCCTTTTAATCCCATAGCATAGGCACAAAACCCTCCGTATTGAGGAACATATTTTGTTGGATTCTTTTTAAAGGAATTTAAATTTTCTTGTGATGAAAAGTTAAATTTAACTCCGTCATATTCTGTAGAAATCTCTTTACTTCCTTGTGTTGCTTCATTACTAAAATAAGCAACAACATCGTACCCTTTAGCAATCACTCCTTTTTTTGTGTAGTAGTTCTTTTGAGCAAAAACAGAGGCAGAAAAAGTGATGAGTAGTACTAGAATTATTCTTTTCATTACGCTATTTTATTTTTTATTATGCTTTAATACCTTCCAATTTTCGTCTCCTTTTTTCTGTAATTCTTTCGTATTACCCTCTTGCCACACAGTGAGTTTATTAGAAAGCCACGAATTATAAAAAAGGTATAATTTTCCGTCTCTAATTTCATAAGCATCAGGATCTATATACATTTTTGTCTTTTTTGCAGCAATAGCATAGGCGCAATACCCGCCATATTGAGGAACGTATTTTGTTGGGCTCTGTACAAATAGGTTTAAGTTTTTTTCTGATGAAAATTTAAATTTCACACCATCATACGTTGTTTGATACTGTTTTTTTCCTTCAGTAGGTTTTTTATCTACAAAGTAAGACACCACATCAAACCCTTCGGCAACATAGCCTTTTTTAGTATTGTAGTCCGTTTTTTGCGAAAAAGAAAAAGTGTAAATTCCTAAGAATAAGAATGTTAAAATATATTTCATTAGTAGTAGTTTTCTTGATAGTCGAAATACTCTTTAAGAAATTACAAATTCAATAATTATATTATTCTCAAGGATAAACTAATGCGTAACACACTTCCTTTATACCATCATTAAATTACAACCACGAATGTCTGAATGATCGAAACGCCCTATTATTTCAATCTGTCCATTTTGATAAACTCTTCCTAAGTCTTGAGTAGCAATAAATGAACAAGAGTTGTAATTTGCCAAATCAAGCACATTTAATCCACCTGTTTTTTGATTTCCTAAAATTGTAAGCGCATCTTCTGTATCTCTGGTTATGACTTTCATCCAGGGCGGGCATTCAAAAATTCCATTTCCTTTTGAGTAGGCTTGACTTAACAATTCTGTCATTCCATATTCAGAATGAATTTCATTGACTCCAAACCCTTTGCAAAGCAATCCATGTAGTTCTCTTCTCACGAGCTCCTTTCTTTTTCCTATCATCCCACCAGTTTCCATTATTATGGTGTTTTTAAGCTGAAATTGTTGTTTTTCAATCAAATCT
>JAESUF010000334.1 GCA_016763215.1 Flavobacteriaceae bacterium | reverse complement strand
TTAAATTATTCACTTTGCTCTGAATGTTATTATCAATTAATGCCGACAATAAATTATTTGCCTTCTCAACCGCATTAAAATCGCCCGTAAAATGAAGATTAATATCTTCCATTGGTACGACTTGCGAGTAACCGCCTCCGGCAGCTCCACCTTTAATTCCAAAAACTGGACCTAAGGAGGGTTCTCTTAAAACAACAGTTCCTTGTTTGCCTATTTTATTTAACCCTTCAGTTAACCCAATAGAAACGGTCGTTTTACCTTCACCTGCAGGAGTAGGTGTTAATGCTGTTACTAAGACTAAATTATTTTGTTTTATTTTCTTTTCGTCAATTAAATCCAGAGGAAGTTTCGCTTTGTACTCCCCGTACATTTCCAAATCGTCTTCTTTTATTTCTAATTTTTTTGCAATCTCTATAATATGCAGTAGCTTTTTTGCCTGTGCAATTTCTATATCAGATAAATGTGTCATATTTCTAATTTAAATATCTTTATTTTAATAATTTAAGTGACTAAATATAGTCAATCTCAGGAATTCATAATATTTTAATCTTATTTCACTATAAAATCACAAATTACACAATACAACTAACAATATATATGTTTTTAAATAAGATTATTTATTTAAGAAGTAGGAAGCTATCTTTTTTATATATTTGGCCCATGAACGCAAGATGGTACATTAGTACTTTATTTTTAATCTTTATTTACTTTGGGGCATTCCATGAGCAGATCCCTATACCTAATCAGGAAATTGTTCTAGAATTTGTTGATACTCAAATCGACCAAAAAGATATTAAAAACACCATTACTGACGTTAGAAAAAAGCTTTTAAAAATTGGTGTTTCAAACATTAAAATTCAAGAAACAAAAAGCAGTACCTTAAAAATTTCTTACTACAGTGTTACTCATATTGATAACATTAAAGAAGCTCTTCTAAAAGAAAATCAACTAGTTTTAAATCAAAATTCTGAGAACAAAGAAAATAACAATACTTCTTTAGATTATAAAATAGATGTATACGAGTTAACTAACGAAACTGACATTTCAAATCAAGATGATAAGTTTGTATTTGAAATTAAGTACAACTCAGATAGGCATGCAACTAATTATAACTACACTTTTGTAAAAAATTTAAAAACCTCAAAAGCAAATCAGCTTTTTAAAACAGCTTACAAAGTATACAAAAACAATCCATTTACAAAGGATTATACTTCATATAAAGAACCAGAAGTTAGAGCTGGACCTTATATCTACTACAACATCTAAGAATGTACTAGTTTACATATTTACTAAACTACTTTAAACTAATGAGTACCAAACTCATTATTAAAAAACAATCGATAAAAATAATTGTCAAATTTTACGAGAAGATATATATTTGCTCGTTTTTATAAAATTTGATAATAAATACATAAAATGCAAAATAAAGGACTCATAAAATTATTCGCAATCCTTTTCGGATTGGTTAGTTTATACCAATTATCTTTCACTTTCTTTACTACGAAAGTTGAAAGTAAAGCTAAGGAATATGCAAAATCTCGTGGTGATATAAAAAACGGGAAAGAACAAGCTGCTTTAGAAAAGAAATACTTAGATAGTGTTGCCAACCTAGAAGTTATAAACTTAGGAATTACTAGTTATACTTACGATGACATTAAGGACAAGGAAATGAACTTGGGTCTTGATTTAAAAGGTGGTATTAATGCTATTCTACAAGTTTCTGTAAAAGAAGTATTAATCTCTCTAGCCAACGAATCTAAAAGTGTCGTTTTTAATCAAGCCTTAGCTGCCGCTGATGAAGCACAAAAAAATAGTGGAGATACGTATTTAAATTTATTTTTTACTGAATTTGAAAAAATTTCAAATGGTACAGTAAAATTAAGTGATCCTAAGATTTTTGGAACAAAAGCACTTCGCGATAAAATTAACTTCAACAAAACAAATGATGAAGTTAAAGTAGAATTAGAAAAAGAAATTAGTAGCTCTATCAATACTGCTTTTGAAGTATTGAGAAGTAGAATTGATAAGTTTGGTGTAACTCAACCTAAAATTCAACGTATTGGAAATTCAGGAAGAATTCAAATTGAATTGCCAGGAGCTAAAGATATCGAGCGTGTTACAAAATTAATTACAAGTAAGGCTGAATTACAATTTTGGGAAGTATTCACTAATAATGACGTTCAGAACTACTTAATTTCTGCAAATAATAAAGTAGCGGAATTATTAAAAGATACTTCAATCGAGAAAAAGAAAGATTCTACCAAGACCAATAATATCGAAGATATTTTGGATGAAGAAATAGATTCTACCAGTATTCAACAAAAAACTTTATTCACCTATTTATTTCCGCATTTTGCTCAAAATGAGCAACAAACGAGTTCATTAATTGGAGAAGCAAGAGTCGCAGACACCGCAATGGTAAATAAATTACTTTTAGATAAAGAGGTTATTGCGCTACGTCCAAATGAATTAAGATATGTTAAATTCTTATGGGATTACAAAGTAAATCCTGGAATTAATGGCTCAGACGTTATTGGTTTGTATGCAATTAAATCTAACAGAAATGACACCCCTCCTATTCAGGGAGATGTAATTACAGATGCTTCTCAGGTTTTTGACCAAATGAACAACCCTGAAGTAAGTATGACCATGAATGCTAATGGAAGTAAATTATGGGAGAAAATGACTACAGAGAATGTAGGGAAATTTGTTGCTGTTGTCCTTGATAACTATGTTTACACTGCACCTTCTGTAACCAATCCTATTCCTGGTGGTAGAACCTCTATTTCAGGAGGAAGCATGACCATTGAAGAGGCTCAAGATATCGCTACTGTATTAAAAGCGGGTAAACTTCCTGCTGCTGCTAGAATTATTCAAGCTGAAGTAGTTGGTCCTTCCTTAGGTAAAGAATCTATTGACAGGTCTTTGAACTCATTCTTATTAGCAATTGTGCTAGTATTGGTGTGGATGGTCGTGTACTATGGGAAAGCAGGAGCCTATGCTAATGTTGCATTAACTGTAAACATCTTATTCCTTTTCGGAGTTTTAGCATCGTTCGGAGCTGTATTAACACTGCCTGGTATTGCTGGTATTATCTTAACGATAGGTATGTCTGTGGATGCCAACGTAATTATCTTCGAAAGAATTAAAGAAGGGTTATTCAGAAAGAAAGGATTAAAAAAATCTGTTGAAGACGGATTTAGTATAAAAGGAGCCTTATCTGCTATTATAGATGCTAACATTACTACTTTATTAACCGGTATTATACTATATGTATTTGGTACAGGACCTATTAAAGGCTTTGCATTAACCTTAATGATTGGTATTGCTACTTCGTTATTTACAGCAGTATTTATTACTCGAATGTTAATTGACAATGCTACTGAGAAAGGTAAAAACTTAACATTTAATACGCGCTTATCTAAAGGATGGTTCCAAAATATTAATATTGAATTCTTACGTAAACGTAAGATTGCATATATAATTTCTGGTGCTATTATTTTAGGAGGTATTGCCTCTATTACTTCTATTGGATTGAAACAAGGAGTAGATTTTAAAGGAGGTCGTTCATATGTTGTTCGTTTTGATCAAACAATGAATGCTACGGAAGTAGCAGGTACTTTGAAAGACGCTTTTGGATCAGCTCCAGAAGTAAAAACTTATGGTACAGACAATCAGTTAAAAATTACAACTGCTTATAGAATTGAAGATGAAGGAAAAAATGTAGATGACGAAGTACAAAACACGTTATTTACAGGACTTACTCCATACTTAACAAAAGGAACAACCTATGAAAACTTCAAACCTGGTTTTGAAAAACCAGGGAATAGTATAATGAGTTATATTAAAGTAGAACCAACTATTGCCGATGACATTAAAACATCAGCGATTTATGCAGTATTTGGATCTTTATTGGTTGTGTTCTTATACATCTTATTACGATTTAGAAAAGTATCCTTTAGTACAGGAGCTGTTATTGCAGTTTTCCATGATGTATTAATTGTATTGGGTATTTTCTCAATTCTATACAAGTTCATGCCATTTGACATGGAAATAGGACAATCATTTATTGCAGCCATTCTAACCGTTGTAGGGTACTCCCTGAATGATACCGTAGTTATCTTTGATAGAATTAGAGAATTTGCTGGACCTCATACAAAATGGGAATATCGCGAAGTCGTTGACAAAGCCTTAAGTAGTACATTAGGAAGAACCATAAATACTTCTTTAACAACATTATTAGTAATGTTGGCTATCTTCTTATTTGGTGGAGATTCTATTAAAGGATTTATGTTCGCATTAATTATTGGAGTTGTTGTAGGAACTTATTCTTCATTATTTGTTGCAACACCAATTATGTATGACACCTCTAAAAAAAGAGAAGCTAAAAAACAATAATTTTTAGAAAACGTATATACAAACCGTTTTGAGATACTGAAATGAATTCAGCAGAAACAAAACGGTTTTTTCTTTCATAAACAGCTAGTTATCTTTGCACTATGAATTATATAAAACTTCATGATTTAACATTTCAACCTTTTATTTCTGAGGAAGAAATTTCAACGATTGTAAAGAGCTTAGTACTACAAGTATCTAATGATTTAGAAAAAAATGAGACCCCTCTTTTTATAGGGATTTTAAATGG
>JAESUF010000333.1 GCA_016763215.1 Flavobacteriaceae bacterium | reverse complement strand
TTAGTAACTACCACAATGAATGTTGATTCTGGTATTTCTAAGAAGGTGTCTGAAAAACCACCACCAGACTACAAACCACCAATCATCAAAGAGAAAAATATCTTTGAAGTAAACATCAACAGAAACAATGATTTGTTTGTTGAGGGTGAGAGAATGGATGTTAAAGACATAAAAGAAGCTGCAATCAAATTTATAGATAATGGCGGAGGATTAGGGAAACCAGGAACAGATGGTTCACCAGGAACTCCTTGTGATTATTGTGAAGGAGAAAGAAGTGCATCTTCATCAGATCATCCGAACAAAGCAATTATTTCTGTTCAAAGTGATAGAGGTACGGAGTATGGCACGTATATTGAAGTACAAAATGAGTTGTTAAAGGCTTATCGAGTATTAAGAAATAGGTTGTGTCAAGAACGCTACGGAATGCTCTTTACTGAGTTAGATAAAAGGTATAGGGATAATAGAGGTGATGAATCGTTAAAGAGTAAGGTAGAGGATATCAAAACAAGTTTTCCTCAAATTATTTCTGATGCAGAACCAACATCTGCTAATTAAATTTAAAAAGATAAATTATGTCTAAATTTAAAAAAAGGAAAAAAGGGATGCCTGCTGTTAATACAGCTTCATTACCAGATATCGTTTTTATGCTATTGTTCTTTTTCATGGTAACAACTACTATGAGAGAAACATCGTTAAGAATCGAGAATCCTATACTTCCAAGTGCTACAGAAATAAAAAAACTAGAACATAAGAGTTTGGTAAGTACTATCTACGTTGGTAAAGCGAAAGATGCTAAGTATGGAACAGGATATAATAGAATTCAATTGAATGATAAGATAGCCACTCCAGATGATGTACCGTCATTTATTTTTAGAGCAAGAGAAGAAGTATCTGATGGAGAAATTCCATTTATGACTACTTCGATCAAAGCTGATGTGAAAGCGAGTGTTGGTACTATTATTGACATCCGATTAAAACTAAGAGATGTAAATGCTTTGAAGATAAGTTATTCCGCCAATAGAAAGGGTAACTAAGAATAAAAGTATTTAATACATGTAAAAAGGGAATTCAATTTTGAATTCCCTTTTTTATTTTCAATAGTTGAACAATAATAAAGCCAAATCTAAAGTTGTATTTTTGATACCATCATTTTTAACTATGAGGAAAATCATTCTTCTGTTTTTTATCGGGTTTACAATTTCTTCTTTTGCACAGAAAGATTCTCTTCAGATTGGAGATCATTATGCTGAAGATCAATTGTACATGATTATATCATACAATCAGTTGTATAATCAACCAAGTCAGGTAAAAGGGAGTGGGTTTTCTTATGGACTTTCTTCTGGTTTTATCAAGGACATTATTCTAAACAAACAAGGGAGTTTATCGTTTGGAGTGGGATTTGGATATAATTATGATACTTTTAATCATGGACTTAAAGTATCTCAGATTAATAATGAAGTTACTTTTGAAGTTGATAACTCGTTGACTTCCAATGAACTTTTCATTCACAATTTAGAGTTTCCTTTAGAGATTAGATGGAGAAGTTCAGATGCAAATACCTATCGTTTTTGGAGAGTGTACGCCGGAATAAAAACCAGTTATAATATTTCCAATACGTTCAAATATAACAATGGCACGGATTCCTTTTCTTTTAAAAATGTATCACGATACAATAAATGGCAGTATGGATTAACATTGTCTGTAGGCTATGATGCGTTTACAGCTCATACTTATTACGGATTAACACCTATCTTAAAAGATGCTTCTGTTGGAACAACTGATATTTCTACAAAAATTATAAGAATAGGATTGATCTTCTACTTATTATAATAAAAAATTAAAAGTGTGGCCTAACAGGGAAACCTATAGGATAAAAATTATAGTAATTTGACTAATCAAACCCAAAGAAAAACCCCAAAGGAGTTCTTTAGGTGTATGAGCATTTAGGTGTAACCTAGAGCTTGCTAACAAGCCAGACAATAAAATTAACACCATAATAACCGGCAGTAAACTCATTGAATGTATACTAGAAACAATGATAAAAAACCCAACTGCGTTTCCCAAAGAAACAAGATGCAAGCTAGATTTTAAACGGAACATAAAAAGCAAGTAAATACAAAAAAGACTTAGAGAAGTACCGTAAAATAAGAATCCAATATCTCTTAAGACAGGAACTCTACTAATTGTATTCCCTAATAGATAAAATAAGATAATCATAAAAATAACAGGAAACCTTCGTTCTTTGATGGTTGTTACTTGAAAATCTTTCACAAAACCTAATGCTTTTAAAATGATTAATAATAGCAAAGGAATTGCATATGTGATAACAAAAATAAGACCTAATAACAGCAATTGTTGTTGTCTCGGAATGTTGTGTGAGACAAAAATGAAATATAATAAAATGCCCAAAGTAGGAATTACAATAGGATGTAAAATAGTAGATATGATTTTATGAAACCTCATTAGATTTCTTTTCTCAAACGTGCAACAGAAATATCCAATTGCTCTCTATATTTTGCAATTGTTCTCCTTGCAATAGGGTATCCTTTTTCTTTTAAAATTTTGGATAACTTATCGTCTGTTAAAGGTTTTTTCTTGTCTTCTTCTCCAATGACAGTTTCTAGTATTTTCTTAATCTCTCTTGTAGAAACTTCTTCTCCTTGATCGTTTACCATTGATTCTGAAAAGAATTCTTTAATCAATTTTGTTCCGTATGGAGTAGAAGCATATTTACTATTTGCAACCCTTGATACCGTAGAAACATCCATGTTTATTTTATCAGCGATATCTTTCAAAATCATCGGCCTAAGCTTTCGCTCATCACCAGTTAAGAAATAATCATATTGATAATGCATGATTGAATTCATAGTAACCAAAAGAGTCTGTTGTCGTTGTTTTATGGCATCGATAAACCATTTGGCTGCATCTAGCTTTTGCTTGATAAACATCACAGCATCTTTTTGAGATTTGCTTTTCTGTGAGGACTCTTGATATCCTTTCAGCATGTTATTATATTCTCTAGAAACATGCAGTTCAGGTGCATTTCTTGAATTTAAAGTCAAATCTAATTCACCATCCAGTATTCGAATGGTAAAATCTGGGACAATTTGTTCTGCAATTTTATTGTTTCCTGCGTAAGAACTTCCCGGCTTAGGATTTAACCTTGAAATTTCATAAATCACTTTCTTAAGCTGTTCTTTAGAAATGTCAAACTTTTCTAATAGTTTTTCGTAGTGTTTCTTTGCAAAGTGATCAAAAGCAATATCAAGAATCTTGATTGCCGAAATGCGATCAGGAGTTTCTTTTTTTACTTTTAATTGAATAATTAAACATTCTTTCAAATCACGAGCTCCAACTCCAGTCGGATCTAAAGCATGCACAACTTTAAGGAGTACCTTTTCTACTTTTTCTTCGGTTGTGAAAAAATTTTGAGTAAAAGCAAGGTCATCTACTAAGTCAATTATGCTTCTTCTAATATAACCACTGTCATCAATACTACCAACTAAAAACTCAGCAATATCTTTCTCTTCCTCATTAATTTGGAATGTGCTTAATTGATTTTTTAAAGACTGATGAAAGCTAATTCCTGCTGCATAAGGAACATGTTTATCATCATCATCCGCAGAATAATTATTTGCTTGGGTTTTGTAACTAGGAATTTCATCATCACTCAAATATTC
>JAESUF010000332.1 GCA_016763215.1 Flavobacteriaceae bacterium | reverse complement strand
TAGTATCTATGTTAGATAAGCTAGCAAAGAACAACATTATTCATAAGAATAAAGCTGCGAACTTAAAATCTAAGTTAACAAAGCAAGTTGCTACTTTATAGTAAAAGATTAAACGTACAAAAAAACGCTCTGAATTTTCAGAGCGTTTTTTTGTACCTATATTTTAGTGTTAGCAATTATCACTCTTTTGTGCGTCTAGTTTAATAAAGATGAAGAGTAGGAGCGTAAAACCATGCGAGCGTTTTTATTTTTATCTAACCACACGATATTATGCATCGACACGCTCAGCACAGGAAATGGTGAGAAAGCCCTTCGTTTAGTAATGTCATTTATTTAGAAGCTCACGTTCAACAATAACGAGTTCTAATTATTGTACTTCCGCAACTGACAAAATATAGTTCTGTATTGAAACCTGTGTAAAATTCACTGTCCAAGCAATCATTCAATGTTTCGGATTGTTTCTTTCTGTTTTTGCACGGAAAGCATTTCCGCGCTATGTGGTCATCATTCAAAAATAATTTTTGATCATCAAATTAAATCTAGTTGATCTGAGCTTATAAGTTAAACGTATCTATTACCAATCATAACTCTTTTGTGCGTCTAGTTTAATAAAGATAAAGAGTAGGAGCGTAAAGCCCCAAAGAGAAGACCCTCCATAGCTAATAAAGGGCAGAGGGATCCCGACAGTAGGGAGTAGACCAATAACCATTCCTACATTTACAACCAGGTGGAAAAATAAAACAGAGGCGACTCCATAACCATAGATTCGACCAAATTTATTTGTGTGTTTTTCTGCTCTATTAATAATTCGAAACAGTAGAACCATAAAAACAATAATCACTGATGCAGAGCCCAAGAAGCCCCATTCTTCACCTACTGTACTAAAAATGTAATCGGTGTGTTGTTCTGGAACAAACCTCCCCTGTGTTCTATCTCCTTTTAAATACCCTTTTCCAATAAGCCCACCTGAACTAATTGTTTGTATGGATTGATTAGAGTTGTACCCAATATTTCTAGTATCTGATGTCTTTCCTAAGAGTACCTCAAACCGATCTCTTTGGTGTTGTTGTAAAACATTATTATAGGTATAGTCTACACCAAAAATAAAAATACCGCAGATCAAATAGGTTCCAACAACTTTAAACCAATTGAATCGAAGAAAACGGTTGTTTATGTAAATTCGATAAAGTGTATAAAGTGTATTGCACTAAACAAACTAATAATTAGTGGGGATACTCCAAATAAAATGGTAAAAATAAATAACAGAATAGAAACGATTCCTAAAACAATGTATGCAGGGGTTAACCCTTCTCGATTCAATACAAAAAAGAAAGAAAGATATATAAGTGCCGAACCTGGATCGTGTATTGCAATTAGCAGTGCTGGTAAAAAAATGATAAGAAAAGCTTTTATTTGATTCTTAATCAGGCTTAAATTGTATTTACGATCACTAATTAATTTAGCAAGGGCTAAAGCTGTGATTGCTTTTGCAAATTCGGAAGGCTGTAAACTCATTCCTCCGAAATTGTACCATGATTTAGCTCCATTGATTTCTTTTCCAAAAACGAAAAGCCCTAGAAGCGATAGTATAGAGATCAAATAAAACACACTGGAAAAACGCTCGTAAAATTTACTGTTGATGAACAGGATCAAGATAATTAATGGAACACTGAGGATAATCCAGATTAATTGCTTGCCGTATTTTGTGGAAAAATTAATAAGAGTGTTATCTTCTTCTGAAAATGAAGCTGCATGAATATTAAACCAGCCAAACCCAACCAAGAGCAGGTAGAGTAGTACCATTAACCAATCGATCCCTAAGAAAATATTATTCCGTTCCTTTCTCAAAACTCTCAGGGTTTAAAATTTGTCTATTATAGATAGGATAAAGGTCTGTTTTAAGCATTCGTTCTTCAATCCATTTTCTTTTCACTTCTCCTGTTAGGTATTTTTCAATTAAAAGACTGGTGATTGGAGCAGCTATTGTTGATCCGTAGTCTCCGTTTTCTATGAAAACAGCAATCGCTATTTTAGGATTGTCTTTGGGAGCGAAAGCAACAAAAATAGAATGATCTGGCATTTGAATTTTTTTGCCATTTACTCGAATAAAATTTTCTACAGTTCCTGTTTTACCAACTATTTCTACACCTTTTAGTTTTACCCAACTAGCGGTACCATTTTTAAAAACTTGATGCATCCCTTCAATAACAGGTTCAAAATATTTTGGATCAATGCTTGTTTGTTTTGGGATTGTATAGGTAGTATTCTGAATGGGATTGTTATTTATACTTTTAATAATGTGAGGGGTGTAAAAATGTCCTCTATTAGCAATGGCAGCAGTTATATTTGCTAGTTGAATTGGCGTAACCAATACCTCTCCTTGTCCAATGGCATTTGAAATATTTGTAGAAGCATTCCATCTAAATTGATATGCACGATCATAATATTTTCCGTCAGGAATCAACCCTTTATCTCCTTCGGGCATATCATACCCTAAGTAATCTCCCAGACCAAAGCTTTTTACATGGGCACTCCATCTATTCATCCCTTCTGAAGGGTTTCCGTCTTTTTCTACAATTCTTTTGTAGGTATTAGAGAAATAGCTGTTGCATGATTTTGAGATGGCTGTATTCAATCGAATTGGCTTCCCGTAAATATCGCAATGACACTTCATAAATTCTTTCTCTCTACGACCATAGCGGTATCCTCCATAGCAGTAAAAAGGTGTCTGTTGGTCAATAACACCTTCCTGTAAACCTATTAAGGCATTAATTAATTTAAAAGGAGATCCAGGAGCATAGGTTCCTTTTAACCCCCTGTCATACATAGGTTTGTTAATCGTGTCAGCAAAAAATTTCACAGAATTGCTAGATCGTACTCTTCCTACCATGTCATTTGGATTGTAGCTAGGAGCGGTAATCAATGCTAATATTTCACCAGAAGAGGGTTCTATAGCAACGATTCCTCCTCTTTTTCCTTTCATTAAGTATTCGCCGTATTGTTGTAAATCGGTATCGATTGTAAGTGAAATGTCTTGACCGTTAATAGCAAGAGAATCTTCCGAGCCATTTTTATAGGACCCGGTTATTTTATTCCGATGATTTCTAGTGAGGTATTTCTTTCCTTTTTTTCCTCGTAACACTTTTTCATACTGTTTCTCTATCCCTGCTCTGCCAATGAGCTCTCCTTGTTGATAATAATCATCTTTTTTAGCAATCTCTTCATTCACTTCATTGATGTACCCTAAGATGTTTGCCGCAGAATTAATGGGGTAATCTCTAATAACTCTTTTCTGAATAAAGAACCCTTCAAAATTGTGGAGCTTTTCCTGTAAAAATGCAAAATCTTCTTTGGCTAGTTGCTTTAAAAATACTGAAGCTAGCCAAGGGGCCCAATTTTCCGCTTTTTGTAATCGCCTCTTAAAGTCTTTTTTGTCAATTTTTAAGAGGGAACAAAATTCTAACGTATCTAATTTTTTAACTTCGTTAGGAACAACCATTACATCATAGGATAGCTGATTGGCAATAAGTAATTTCCCGTTTCTGTCATAAACATAACCTCTTTCTGGGTAGTCAAAGTCGACTTTTACAGCAGCTGTTTTGGTTGGGTCTATATTTGCTCCTTTAATTACTTGTAAGTGAAATAATCGACCAATAAACACAATGCCAATTGCAGTAATAAAAAAATAAAGTAAAAAACTACGTTTCATATTAACTCACTTGCTTTTTTCTAAAAATATAAGAACCTAAAAAATAAATCACCAAAGTAAAAATACTAGAGTAAAGAGTATTTAAAAACACACCTCCTAAGTTATCAAAGCTAAAGTTATCTAAAGAAATTAAAATAAAATGGTGGATAAGTGTTAAAGTTACCACATAATTAAAAACCTGCCCAAACTGTTCAGAATGTAAGTTGAATAATAGATAATCAAGTTCAGTTTTTTTGAAAAATACTCTGATAAAAAATAACCGTAAGTAGGCAATGGATAACAGTGAAAAAGCAAAAACCCCTCCAATGTCTGAAAAGAAATCAATGGTTAATCCGTATAAAAAAGCAAGTAATAAAAAAGTGAAACGATTTTTGTTTAAAGGAAAGATGAATACAAAAGTGATGTATAAATAAGGGTTGATATATCCTGAAAAATTAATATTATTTAAGACAAATACTTGTAGTAAAAGAATTAAAACAGCCCATATGAAAACAGAGATTTTATTCATTTGGATTGTTTTCTAATGTTTCAATTTCTTTCTTGTCAAAGTTTTTGACACCGTAAATGTTTCCCAGATTACTCATGTCGTTAAATAATTTAATATTGACAACTTTGGTAATACTGGTGCCTTCTTCTTTAATATCGATTACTGTTCCTATAAGAATTCCTTCAGGAAAAATAGAAGATCGTCCTCCCGTTATAATAGTGTCGCCTTTTTGTATGATTGCCTGTCTTGGGATATCTAATAATTGAACAATATTGTAGTCGTTCCCATTCCATTTAAGTGTTCCATAATGATAGGAATTCTTCTTTAAACGAGCATTAATTTTACTGTCCTTATTTAAGATAGACTGTACTCGAGCATAACTGTTGGTTACATTTTCGGTGATGCCAATAATTCCTTTGCTATTAATAACAGCCATCTCTTTTGTGATACTATCGTTTAATCCTATATTAATTAACAGAAAGTTATAATTACTAGAGTATTGGT
>JAESUF010000331.1 GCA_016763215.1 Flavobacteriaceae bacterium | reverse complement strand
TGCTGCCCAGTTTGAAGAAATCGATTATTTAGGATATCCTTTTTCAATTTCTGAAAACTTTCAAATGCGGAATACCCACAAAACGATAGCACAGTCTATAGAAACGTTGCAAGAGGTTTTGGCCATTGCCAATAGAAGTAATAAAGAAGTAGTTGCTTATTTGTCTATGGGATTCGGAAATCCTTATGGTGATCCTTGGAATGTTGAGATTGTTGGAGAATGGACAGAGAAACTTTCAAATATGGGCGTAAAAATACTCTCATTATCTGATACGATTGGAAGTTCAACTCCCGATGTGATTGATTATTTATATTCAAACTTGATTCCTAGTTATCCAAAAATTGAATTTGGTGCCCACTTACATACTACACCCGATTCTTGGCATGAAAAAGTAAATGCCGCTTATAAGGCTGGATGTAAACGCTTCGATGGGGCGATTAAAGGGTATGGAGGATGTCCGATGGCAAAAGACGAACTGACAGGAAATATGCCAACAGAAAAATTGGTTTCGTATTTTACTGAACAAAAAGCGGATACAGGTATCCGACCTATGAGTTTTGAAAGCGCATACAACCAAGCCTTGCAAGTTTTTTAAGTACATTCTTTATGATATATTGAATTTCAAATGTAGATTTGTTTAAAATCAGCAAACATGAAATTTTCAAAATCACTTTTTATTCTTTTCTCTTTTATTCTATTTATCTCTTGCTCTACAGACGATGGGAAAATTGAGTTTACCTTTTTACAAGTAAATGATGTGTATGAAATTGCTCCTATCCAAGGTGGAAAGTATGGAGGAATGGCACGTTTAGAAACATTGCATCAAGAATTAGTACAAGAAAATAAAAACACGCTATTAGTGATGGCAGGCGATTTCTTAAACCCTTCTTTATTGGGAACAATGAAGCATCAAGGAGACCGTATTCGAGGGAGGCAAATGGTTGAAGTAATGAATGCAATGAATTTTGACCTAGTGGCCTTTGGTAATCATGAATTTGATTTAAGTAAAAACGATCTTCAAAAAAGGATGGATGAAAGTACTTTTCCTTGGATTTCTGCGAACGTATTTCATAAAGTTTCCGATAGTATCAAGCCATTTGTTCAAAACAATAAGGATATTCAAGGGTCTTTTATTAAGGAGATTACTGATGCAGACGGAACCAAAATAAAAATTGGATTTGTAAGCGTATGTATTCCTTCCAATCCAAGAAGTTATGTAGAATATACAGATATGTATGAAGCAATTCAAAAAGAATATGAATCTATCAAAAATAAGGTAGATGTTGTTTTTGGGTTAACACATATAAAGATAGCTCAGGATAAAAAAATAGCGGAACTACTGCCTAATATTCCTTTAATTATGGGGGGACATGAACATACGCATAAGAATGAAAGAGTAGGAGAGGTGAGTATTCGTAAGGCAGATGCAAATGCGAAGTCTGCCTATATTCATCGAATTACATTTGATACAAAAACAAAAAAAGCGAGTATCAATTCTGAACTCAAAGAAATAACTGATAAGATTCCTGAAGAAAAAAATGTGGCTGTTGTTGTCGATAAATGGCAAGCAGTATTAAAAAATCAAATTTCTCAAGTTATTGCAAATCCAAACGAAGTTATTTATACAACGAAAGTCCCCTTAGACGGAAGAGACACCCCAACAAGATCAGTACAAACCAATTTGGGTAAAATTATGACCAAGGCGATGGTTTTTGCATATAAAGATGCAGATTGTGCTATTGTAAATGGAGGCTCTATTCGTATAGATGATGTACTAGTTGGAGATATTGATGCCGTTGATATTTTTTGAGTATTGCCTTACGGAGGGATGATCTTGAAAGTGAAAATGAAAGGAAGTTTACTCAAAAAAGTACTGGAGTTTGGAGAGAATGCGAAAGGTACAGGTGCTTATTTACAAAAGAGCAACACTTATTTTAAAGATCAGCGCTGTTGGGTAGATGGAAAGCTTATTGATGCTAAAAAAACGTATACAGTAGCAGTAAGTGATTTTTTAATGAAAGGCTTTGATATTCCTTTCTTAACAGCAGATAATAAAGGCGTTATTTCTGTTTCTGAACCTAAGAAAAACCAACTAGCTTTCGACATTCGAAAAGCAGTTATTGAGTATTTGAAGACCCAAAAATAATTCCTTATTTTTATTTAAAATAAATCTAAATAAGACTTGTGTGATTGATTTTGTTATTTATATTTGCAGCAGCAAAAAATAACTATTTATAATTAATCTAAATAAAATGAAGAGAACTTCACTCCTATTAGCACTGTTTATTTCTATCACAGTAGTAGGACAAACTATCAACCAAGATTCTATTAACAATCCACAGAATCAACAAAACGCTGCACAGCGAATTTTAAGCGGAAATATCAAATCTGGTGTAACAGTTGGAGGGTATGGTGAGATTACTTACAACAATCCAACAGGGAAAACTACTGAATTAGATGTACAACGTTTGGTCTTGCTGTTTGGTTATAAGTTTGACGATAGAACTCAATTTATAACAGAGGTAGAATTAGAACATGTAAATGAAGTATTTGTTGAACAGGCATTTTTACAATATGCAGTTACAGATAATTTTAATTTTAGAGCTGGTTTGATGTTAGTCCCTATGGGAATTGTAAATGAATATCATGAGCCAACAACTTTTAATGGAGTAGAAAGACCAAGTATGGATAATGCAATTATTCCAACAACATGGAGAGAAATTGGTTTTGGAGTTACTGGTAAATTTGATGATGCTTCTTTGCGTTACCAAGCCTATATCTTTAACGGATTCAAATCTGTTGAATCTGATGGAAATGGAGTTATTACGAATGGATTAATCGGTGGAAGTAAAGGTTTGCGTGGAGGAAGACAAAAAGGAATTAAGTCGACCTTTAACAATGCAAATATTGCAACAAAATTAGATTACTATGGTTTACCAGGATTGCGTTTAGGTGTATCAGGATATTTTGGAAGAACACAATCGCCAGAAGATGTACAGGATTTATCTGGAGCAGATGTAGGAATTTCAATGTTTGGTTTCGATGCTCGATATGCTAAAAAACGTTTTACAGCAAGAGGTCAATTTGTATATGCAAATTTATCTGATACAGATAGCTACAATACAGCTACTGGAAGTAGTTTAGGAAGCGCTTTACAAGGATATTATGTTGAAGCGGCATACAACCTAATTCCTTTAGGAAGAAGACAACAGTTGTTTGGATTTGTACGCTATGAAGATTATGACACACATGCTTCTGTTGATGGAGCTTTAACAAGAAACGATGCTTATAATAAAGAGGAATGGACATTTGGGTTGAGTTATAAAATTGCTCCAGGTGCCGTTGTAAAAGCAGATTATCAAATTAAAAATAATGCAGCAGCTGGTAGTACAGCGACAAAACAATTGAACTTCGGAATTGGAGTTTG
>JAESUF010000330.1 GCA_016763215.1 Flavobacteriaceae bacterium | reverse complement strand
CCCTGTTCCAATTGCTGCAAAATATTTTATCCCTTTAATTTTAGTAGGTGATTTATTTTTTGGAGTAACAAAATATTCAGTTGGAAATGTCGCTCACTTTGCTCATATAGGTGGTGCACTAATTGGTTTTATAATAGCATATTACTGGAAGAGAAATCAATTTAAACATCACAATTAATGAGTATTTTAGACGACATAAAAGCAAGGTTTAAAAACGGAACAGTTGTAGAACAATTGATCTATATCAACCTAGCTATCTTTCTATTTGCTCTTTATTTAGTTCTTTTTCGGGCTTGTTTGGACCTAAAAATAGTTTTATCTCCGATTGGTTTTCTTTATCTTCCTCTTTTGATGTTTTTATCACAAGGCCATGGACCATCATTACTTATGGATTTCTCCACGCAGGGTTTCTACACATATTGTTTAACTGTATTGTACTTTTCTATTTTGGACGATTGTTTTTAGATTACTTCACTCCGAAACAACTATTGAATTTTTATGTTTTAGGAACTGTATTTGGGGGAGTTTTATTTCTATTGAGTCAAAATTATTTTCCTGTTTTTCAAGGGGGAAGTTCTACATTGGTAGGTGCATCAGCAGGGATTTCTGCTATTGTTATTGGAGTTGCTACCTATACTCCTAATTACCAATTAAAATTTCGGTTTATAGGTTATATAAAAATGTGGCAATTGGCTGCCGTGTTCATCCTATTAGATTTCATTCAACTTGCTGGAAACAATGGAGGTGGACATTTTGCACATATAGGAGGTGCGTTGTTTGGGTTTTTATACGTATCTCAAGCTAGTAACAAAAAACTAGATCTATTTGGTTGGATTTCCAATTTATTTAAAACAAAGAGAAAACCACTAAGAACTGTACATAAAACAAAGAAAAAGAGAACAAAGAAAACAGTTTCAGCGACTGCTAAGACTCTAGATCAAAAGCAAATTGACTCGATCTTAGATAAAATTAGTAAGTCTGGATATGATACGCTTACCAAGGAAGAAAAGCAATTTCTTTTCAAACAAGGGAAATAAACACTATGAAAAAAGGGGCTTTTTGGGATAAAATCCTATTCTTTATCAATTCTTTGATCGCTTTTGCCTTGCTATTCTCTTATCTGCTTCCTTATATCTCACCAAAATCGACTCCCGGATTTACCATTTTAAGTTTAGCCGTTCCAATTTTATTCTTACTCAACCTTCTATTTGTCATTTATTGGGTCATTCGCTTAAAAAAACAGTTCGTTCTCTCTACAATTATTATTATTCTTGGATTTGGATATGTTGGGCGTATTTATAAATTCTCAGAAAAGAAAACTCCACAGAACGAGGACCTGAAAGTGATGAGCTATAATGTGCGTATGTTTAATCATTACGGATGGAACCCTAAAGATTCTATTGATCAGAAAGCCTATGATTTTATTAAGGAGAAAAAACCAGACATTTTAAGTATTCAAGAGTTTTTCGAGGCTAAAAATTTAGAAATCACATACCCATATCAATACGTCAAAACGAAAACCAATAAATTCGGGTTGGCCATTTACTCTACTTACCCAATTATTAATTCTGGATCCTTAGATTTTAAAAACAGTGCTAATAATATTATTTTTGCAGACATTGTCAAAGGAGATGATACCATTCGGATCTACAATATCCATCTAGAATCATTAAAAATTAACACTAATAAAGAGAATTTTGGTGAAGAAAATTCTGATCGTTTAATTAAACGAATGAAAACAGCTTTTAAAAAACAAGCCGTACAAACAGAGGAATTTTTAGTGCATGAAAAACAGTGGAAAGGGAAAAAAATTATTTGTGGTGATTTTAATAACACCGCCTTTTCTTGGGTCTATCGTCAAATATCTAAAGACAAACAAGATGCTTTTGTCGAAGCTGGAAAAGGGTTTGGTAAAACATTCAATTATGGGTATCCTTTACGGATCGATTTTATTTTAGCGGATATGAATTTTGATGTCAATTATTTTGAAACTTTTGATGTCAAATATTCAGACCACTTCCCTATTTTAGCCCGACTCAAATTAAAAAACAACCCTGAATGAAAATCTATGATGTAGCGATTGTCGGTAGTGGGCCATCAGGTGCCATGACTGCTTTTTATCTTGCACAAAAAGGAGTTCGTGTTTGTATTATTGAAAAGGAAATACTACCTCGCTACAAGACTTGTGGAGGAGGTTTTGTCTATAGAGGCCGTAAAGACCTCCCTATTGATATTAGTGACGTTATAGAACGAGAGTTTTACAATGTAGAAACATTTTTCGGGAAAGACCTTCACTTTACTGTATCTAGAAAAGCTCCTATCATTACGATGATCATGAGAGATACTTTCGATCATTTGATTGTAAAAAAAGCAAAAGAACTAGGAGTTGATTTATTGGAAGGACATAAACTTATAAAAGTCAATTCTCATGATGATTATATCATTAGTGAAACCACCCAGGGTCAGATTCAATCAAAATTTTTAATTGCGGCAGATGGTGTATTGAGTCCTACGGCTAAGTTAGCTGGCTGGAAAACTGAAACTAGAAACTTAATTCCTGCACTAGAATACGAAGTAACTGTTTCTAAAGAAGATTTTGAGCGTTTGAGTAAAACAGTTCGTTTTGATATTGATGGAGCTCCTGAAGGATACGCTTGGTGCTTTCCAAAGAAAAATCATTTATCAATTGGTGTTTTAACCACCAAAAAGAAACGAATTAATTTAAAAGAGTACTACAGAGAGTATCTTCATTTATTAGGAATTACAAACGTTCTTAAAGAAGAGCAACATGGTTTTCAAATACCACTTTCTTCTCGTACAGATGGTTTTGTTAAAGGAAGAACTTTTTTAATTGGCGATGCTGCTGGTTTTGCCGAACCAATTACTGCTGAAGGTATTTCCAATGCTATTTATAGCGGTAAATTAGTTGCTGAAGCCATTGTAGAAAGTAATTTAAACCTAGAACTCGCTGCAACTTTATACGAAGAGAAGCTTCATGAGAAATTGGTCCCTGAATTGCGCTCTGGAGAATTTCTAGCGACTTATTTCTACAAAAAAAATCCTATACGAAGTTTTATGTTTAAGAAATATGGGCAACGTTTTGGTGAGTATATGGTTGATATTTTAATGGGAGACAAAACATTCCCTGTCAATGTAAAAAAGAAACTTGCTCAAAAAATTAAGGAGTCTGTTTTTTAGTATCAAAGAGCTCTCGATACGATCATACAAATGCACAATCACTCGAACTGACAACTACAAACTACTTTCTAACTCTTTTTAGACTTAAATGATTGATCGGATTTATTCCTAATCCACTTACATTTTTATGTGTGAAACGTACAACTTCATCGTAATACAAAGGTATTACAGGTGCTGACGACATTAATAAACTATCCATTTTTTGATATAAAAGATGACGCTCTTTTATGTTTGTTGTATTTACAGACTGTTCTAACAAAGCATCAAATTTATCGTTTTGGTAATGAGTGTAATTGGGCCCATGAGGCGAAAATTTTTTACTTTGGAAAATGAACAAGTAATTTTCTGCATCCGGATAATCAGCAACCCAACTTCCTCTAAAAATAGAAAGCTTACCATTTACTTTTTGCTCTCGTAACGTAGATGGTGGCAGTACGTTAACAGTAACTTCCAACCCGATTTTTTGCATCTCTCGTTGGATGAACTCGCACATGTCTTGGTATTGACTGTTGGTAGAAATAGTGATTGATGGATGTTTATTACCAGTTTCAGAAATGTATTGATGAATTAATTTTTTTGCTCTTTCTGGTTGATAGGTATATCCTTTCATATTATTAAATGACGGCAAGCCTTTAGGGATAAATCCATTAACTGCGGGTGTACCAATGCCATTCCTTAAATATTTAATCATTTTTACTCTATCAAAGCCATAGTTCATTGCTTTCCGAATCTTTACAGAACTCGTTTCTTTCTCTTTAGCATCTAAATAAACTCCTAAGTATTCAGTATTCAAATAAGGTCCTTTCACCATATTAATTTTATCAGAATATTTCTCTTTTAAAGCACCTTTAGAGGTTAAAATATTGTCTTTATAGGATGCATCTATACTATTCAAAAAATCCAAATTCCCTTGAATAAATTGCAAGAACTCACTTTGTTTGTCTGGTAAAAAAGTAGTTGAAACGGCCTCTAAGTAAGGTAATTGATTGCCTTCTTCATCCTTTTCATAGTACAAGGAATTCTTTCGAAATACTAATTTTATATTTTCTACCCATAACTTAAATTGAAAAGGCCCTGTTCCTATTGGGTTTCTTCTAAACTCATTGCCAAAATACTCAACCGCTTCTTTAGGAACAACGGCGCAATACTGCATACTTAATAGGCTTAAAAAAGGGGGGAAAGAATTCTTTAAACGAATGACAAAAGTGGAATCATTTTTTGCTGTGAACTCATCTACAAAACCTAAGACCCATTTCCCTGGAGAGGCTACTTTAGGATCTCTTAATCTATGAAAAGAATATTCAAAATCTTTGGCTACCACACTTCGTGTGGAGTCTTTTCCGAACAGTTTATTTTTATGAAATTTCACATCTTTTCGTAGTGTAAACTCATATGTTTTTCCATCTTCAGAAATTGTCCAATGCTTCGCAATATCAGGTTGTACTTGCAAACTCTCATCTAACTGAACCAATCCATTGAATAATTGAGCTGTTGCCCAGATAGTTCTTAAATCTTTGGCAAATGCAGGATCTAGGGTCGTGATATTAGCATGCTGATTGTATCTAAAAACCTGAGAATCGTCAAATTTAGAGCTCTTTTTATGACAAGAAGAGAAAAGAATAACTAAAAGAAGGCATTGACAAAAAGTGCTCATCCTGTCTACCGACAAGATAGATACACTTCTCTTAAAAACCCGGAATATTTGAACTGACATTGTTATCTCTTGATTCTTGACACTAACTTCATTATTCCTTTTCAAACCCATATTCTCTCTCTACTTTACAAATTCTTAATTGATATTGTCGATACCATTGTTCCCTACCTTTATTTCTAGCTTCTGTATGCTCTAAATTGTTTTTCCATAGAACAATTGAATCTAAGTCTTTCCAATAGGAAACTGTAATTCCAACCTCACTCCTTGTCGATTCGATTCCCAGATACCCTTTTTGTTCTTGGGCTAACACTTCCATTCTTTCAGCTGTTTCAATATATCCAGTTAAATCATCCGCTAACACCGTCGTAAAAATAACAGCATAATAAGGTGCTTTTAAATCGGTTACAATCATAATATCAATTCATATTTAGTTTCTGGAAGTTTAGAAATAGTAGCTATTTCTTTCTTCACAATTTTAAAATCACATTTTTCTAAGATTCTAGAGGATGCACTGTTCGCATCAATGACATAACCTATAATTTTAGACATCCCTATAGATCTACAATAGTCTATCAAACTTTTACATAATTCAAACCCATAACCCAATCCCCAATATTTTTCCAAAAAACGATATCCTATTTCATCATCGGTACCATCTTTTACCAAAGCGAGAGTACCAATAAATGCTTCACCAGATTTT
>JAESUF010000329.1 GCA_016763215.1 Flavobacteriaceae bacterium | reverse complement strand
TTGCTTTAAAAAATGGAATTAACAATGCTGGTTCTTTATCAGATGTTGCTTCTTTACTTAACTTCGATACTACAGATGCAGAATTAGGAGTAAGAGGATTAACTAGATCAGACTTTAGCATGAGAGTAGGTCAATCTCAATTGAGAAATGGAAAATTCTTTGCTAATATGGCATTTCCTGTAAATGATGACTTAGAGTTTTATGCTTTTGGAGGAATTAGTTATAGAGGAGGTAATGCTGGTGGATTCTACAGAAGACCAGATCAATCTAGAGCTTATACAGGATTATATCCTTCTGGATTCTTACCTGAAATTAATAGTGACGTGAAAGACAAATCTGTCGCTGTTGGTATTAGAGGAAAACAAGGAGATTGGGATATCGACTTTAGTAATACTTGGGGAGAGAATTCATTTCATTTTACAATTGGAAACTCGAACAATGCTACTTTAGGAAACGCTTCTCCATTATCTGCATATGCTGGAGGATTTTCTTTTGCACAGAATACAACGAACTTAGATGTTTCTCAATTTTTTGAAGATACATTTAAAGGATTAAATGTTGCATTTGGAGCAGAGTACAGATTAGAGAATTATACTATTTTTCAAGGACAAGAAGAATCTTGGGCTACATATGATATTAATGGAAACATCTTCAACGGAGATACTTCATTACAAGTTGTAGACTTTTTTGGAAGAGCTAGACCAGGAGGAATTCAAGTATTCCCAGGATTTAGACCAGAGAATGAAAGAAACGCATACAGAAACAATTATGCATTTTACGCAGACGTAGAAGCTGATTTTACTGATGAGTTATTAGTTGCTGGAGCAGTGAGATACGAGAACTATAGTGATTTCGGATCTACATTTAACTGGAAATTAGCAGCTAGATTAAAAGTAAGCGACAACATCAACCTTAGAGCAGCAGCAAGTACAGGTTTTAGAGCGCCATCATTGCACCAACAAAACTTTAATGCGACAAGCACAAACTTTATCAATGGAATTCCAAATGAAGTAGGTACTTTCTCTAACGATAGTAGAATTGCAAATCTTTTAGGTATTCCTGATTTGAAGCAAGAAGAATCTTTTAGCGCAAGTTTAGGATTTACAGCTAAAATTCCAGATGCTAACTTAACATTAACTATTGATGGTTTCTATACAGGAATTGAAGATAGAGTAGTACTTACTGGAAACTTTTCAAGACCTACTGAAACAAGTGAGTTACAAACATTATTCGATCAAGCAAATGCAACAAGAGCTCGTTTCTTTTCAAATGCAATCGATACTGAAACAAAGGGAATTGATATTGTAATTTCTCATAGAACAAATATTTCTGATATGAGATTAACAAGTGATTTTGCTTTTTCATATGCGAAGACTACTAGAGTAGATGATATTCATGCATCTCAACAATTAGCAAGTCAAATAGACACGTATTTTGGAACTAGAGAATCTATCTTTTTAGAATTAGCACAACCAAGAGTAAAAGCTAATTTAGGACATTTACTAACTGCTGATAAGTGGACTGCTTTCTTAAGAAACTCTTTCTTTGGAGCAGTAACGAATCCAGCAGGAGCTAACGAAGAGTTTGGAGCAAAAGTAATTACAGATTTATCTTTTGGATATACTTTTACAGACAATCTTACTTTTACTTTAGGATCTAGTAACATCTTTGATGTTTATCCAGATGAAACACCTGCGAACGCAACAAGTGGTAATAACTTTATTTACCCTCGTAATACGTCTCAGTTTGGTTTTAATGGTAGAACAATATTTGCTAGATTAAACTTTAAACTTTAATTCAAAAAACATATAGAAATGAAAAATTTAAAATATATACTCTATTTTTTCACCTTAGCTTTAGTTTTTTCTTGTGGCGAGGATGATGTAGATAGTGTAACAAATGAAGGAAGTGTTACCGATTCTAGACAAATCACTATTGGATTTACTGGAGTAGATAGCGATGATTTTCTTCTTGAAAACGGAGGAACTGCAACCTATACTTTTGCATTAAGTGAAGCTTTAACAAGTGAAGCTACTGTAACTTTTGCAATGACTTCTGATGATGGTTCAGCAGAAGCTACATTTAGCACTGTTGTAATTCCACAAGGAGATACTGAAGGAACTGTAACAGTTACTTTTACTGATGACGGTGTTGCAGATGCAGAAGAATTTAATACGTTTAGTATTTGGAATGTTGAATACACATCATCTCCAACAATTTATTTAACGTATGACGGGTCTGTTAGAACAGCTACAGTATTTGATGTATTGCCTATTTTCATAGACACTACTGCTGGAAATGTTAGTATTAGATTGGACTGGGCTACTGGTGAAGATTTAGATCTTTACTTAAGAACATTCCCAGGATTTACATCAGGAGGAGCAAATATTGCTTTTAGCTGGTTTGACCAACCTGAGACAATGACAATGCCTGGAGCATTGGCTGACGGTGTGTACTATATTGGAGTAGATAACTTTTTAGTTACCCCTCCTTTTAGTGTAGCTTGTACTTTATCATTAACGTTCCCAGATGCTCAAGATGTTGTTGTTTTAACAGAGCTAACTGAAATCACTTGGGTGAAAATTACGAAGCTAACAACTGCTACGGGTGTTAGATATATCATAGTACCATAATTAATTATAAAACGAAATAAATATGAAACATATATATAAGTTAAGTTTATTAGTATTGGCTGTATTTTCTTTTACAGCATGTGCTATAGACGATGACGCTCCAGTAGTAGATACCCAAACTAGTTTAGTTATTGGACTTAATCAGACAGGTAATGTTGCTGTTCCTAATACAACAACATCCTATGATTTAACAGTGAATTTTTCAAAACCAATTCCTGATTTATCAAGATTGTTCTATACAGTTGACGGAGTAGAAAATAGTGTAGATTTTAATACAGGAGCTATTACAGGATCTCTTCCGCTTACATTTACAGCTGCTGAGATTACTCATGAAGTAATTCTTACTAGATTTATTGTCATTAATAGCGCAGCAAATAATTCAGTATCTGTTGTTAGTGATAGTAATACTGCTAGAGTTTCTAAAGAAGGAGCTTTTCAAACTCTCATGTCATGGCCAAGTGCTGCAAATGATTTAGATTTAGGTTTACAACCTATGACAGCTGCTTGGGGAGATACATTTGCATGGATCGATACAAGTCTTGGTATTACAAATACAGAATTTGTAGAAGGACTTTTGGTTGATGGAAACTATGCATTGTTCATTCAACATTTTACAGCTGCTTCTTCAGTAGATGTTCAGTTTGATTCACTAACTGCTGCGGGACCTTTTACACACAATGTAAATACTACAGCGGACGGAAATGTTCTTTGGTTTACCAAAACTACAGAAGCAGACGGAAGTGTGTCGTACGTATTCTATACACAAGATCCAGCTTAATTAGTTTTAAGTTATAGATAGATAAAAAAAAGAGGCTTTATGCCTCTTTTTTTTGTTTAAATTTGTTTGTATGAGACTCAACAAACACATTGTAAGCTTAAAGCCATCTGCTACATTACAGATTAATGAAAACGTAAAAGCCTTACGAAATAAAGGCAAAAAGATCAGTCATTTTGGTTTTGGTCAATCCCCTTTCCCTATTTTCCCTTCTATTACTGAAGCATTAAAAGCACATGTAGGAAACAATCATTACCTACCAGTGAATGGATTAGCGTCTTTACGAAAAGAAATTTCTAAATTTCTTAAGACATACCAAAAGGTGGTTGTAGAGAGTGAGTCTATTTATATTGGACCAGGAAGTAAAGAGCTTTTATATCAGTCTATACTCATTTTTGAAGGACACTTTTTAATCCCGAAAGGGAGTTGGGTAAGTTATATCCCGCAGATAAAATCGAAAGGAGGCTCTTATAGTATTCTAGAGACGACTTTTAAAAACGATATTAAACTTACAGCTGAGGCATTAGAGGACTTTTTGTTGAAGAGTGAGCATACTGAGCATATTCTTATTTTGAACTCACCAAACAACCCTACAGGAGCTGTTTATACCGATAAAGAATATGAGAACTTAGCGATCATCTGTAGAAAATACAATGTGATCGTTTTATCGGATGAAATTTACTCTCAAATTAATTTTACAGCAGGGCATTCAGCCAGTATTTCAAACTACTATCCAGAGAAAACCATTGTATTTGGAGGATTGAGTAAAGTATTTTCAGCTGGAGGATACCGTTTAGGGTTTATGGCATTGCCAAAGGAAATGGGCGAGCTATCCAAGGTGTATAGATCATTGTTTAGCGAAACGTTTAGTTGTGTTTCTTCTCCTATTCAATTGGCAGCAATTACCGCCTATGAGTACAATTACGATTTGGTAGAATATGTAAACGATTCTTCTTTGATCCTTAAAGGAGTTTCTAATTATATTTTCGAAAACCTAACACATAATAAAATTAGCTGTACCAAACCACAAGGGGCTTTTTATATGATGATTGGCTTTGATCAATTTCAAGAACAAATTAATAAATTAGGAATAGAAACCAGTCAAGAGTTGTCTCATTACTTACTGGAGAAGTATCAAGTAGCTTTATTGCCTGCATCTGATTTTGGCTTTGAGAATGAAGAGTTATTTTTTAGATTGGCTTTTGTAGATTTTGACGGAAAGAAAGTGATGGAAGCATATCAAGAGAACGGTTCTGTAGATAGTACTTTTATTGAACAAAATTGCTCAAGTGTTTACAGAGGTGTTCAACAATTGATTGATTTCACTGTAGCGCTAGGGAATTAAAACTCTTTTAGTTTAAAGGTCTTCATATACTCGCCATAGGTAAAGTATTGAATCCAATCACCTAAGTTGATGTAGTTACTTTGTTCATTCAGAGAAATGTCTAATGGTAAATGGCGATGCCCAAAAACAAAATAATCATAGTGTTTTTCAGTAAGTTTTCGCTGACAGTACTGTACAAGCCATTCATTTTCTTTGCCTAAAAATTTTGCATCTTCATCCCCAGAAATGAGTTTGTTCTTTACAGACATGTACTGGCCTAATTTTACACCCAAATCTGGATGTAACCATCGAAACAACCATTTGAAAAAGGGAAAGGTGAATACTTTTTTCATCCGCTTATATCCCTTATCACCAGGGCCTAAACCATCTCCATGACCAATTAAAAACAATTTGTTATTTAAAGTAAATTCTTGTGGGGCGTAAAATACAGGAATGTTGAGTTCTTTTTCAAAATAGTCTTGCATCCATAAGTCATGATTTCCAACAAAGAAATATATCGTAATACCAGAATCTCTAAGTTCTGCTAACTTTCCTAAAACACGTACAAATCCTTTTGGGACAACCGTTTTATATTCAAACCAAAAATCGAAAAGGTCACCGAGTAAAAAAATAGCTTCTGCATCTTCTTTTACGGTATCTAACCAAGTCACAAACTTTTGTTCTCTAGGAAGGCTAGCTTCAGGTGTTGGTGCACCTAAATGCTGATCAGAAGCAAAATAGATCTTCTTGTTTTCAGAAGTATTGATTGAAATCATTGCCGCAAAGTAACACTATTCCTTGCTAGTATCCAATTCTAATACCCTTTGAAGCATTTTGTCATTGGTGTGAATAATTCGATAAAAACCAACATCTCCAAAGAGCTCATTCGCAATAGAAGCTTTTATATATCGAAGCAAAGTTACCTTTGTTTTGTATGAAGGTTTTACATTTTCAATTTTTGCTAAATAGGCGTCAAAAACCTTTTCATCAGCATCAAAGTTTTCTATAAAGGAATCTAATGTCCATTTATTTGTAATTTCTTTTCGATTGTTATCTACATAGTCAAAAGCAAAGTTATTGACAGTTCTGAAGTAAAAGGGATTCAAGTAAGAAGTAGTGTCGATAGCCACAAAAATATCTGGAATAATACCACCGCCACCATACACAATTTTACCTTTTGGCGTATTAAATTGTAAAGAGTCTACAATAGGAATGCTATCCTGATTTAACAACTCGCCGCTTTGAATTCGTTTTTGATAATCATTATAATAACCATTATTTCCGTTTTTAGAATAGGGTTTTTGAATCGATCTTCCAGTAGGAGTATAATACCTTGCCGTAGTTAAACGAACAGCAGAACCATCCCCTAAATCCATTTCTATCTGTACCAACCCTTTTCCAAAAGAACGACGTCCAATAATAGTTCCTTTATCATTATCCTGCAAAGCACCAGCAACAATTTCAGAAGCAGAAGCAGAGTTTTCATCAATCAAGACATACAATCCACCCTTTTCAAAATCGCCACGTTTTGTAGCAAAAGATTTATCGATTCTTCCTTTGTTATTTTTTGTAAATACAATGAGTTTTTTATCTTCTAAAAATTCATCTACAATTCGAGTAGCAATATCAATAAAGCCACCACCGTTGCCACGTATATCTAAGACCAAATCTTTCATCCCTTGTTTTTTTAATTCTGTCAAGGCAGTTTTAAATTCACGATAGGTGTTTCTAGCAAAACGATCTAATTTGATGTATCCTATATGATCATTTATCATATAAGCCAAATCAACACTTTTGATATTGATATTTCCTCGTTTGATATTTACTTTGAATAAGGAGTCATTGGTTTTTCGGTAAATCAGTAGTAAAACATTGGTGTTTGGTTTCCCTTTTAAATATTTTGGAATATCATTGGTAGGTACATTTTTACCAGACAACGTATCTTTATCAGCAGCAATAATTCGATCTCCAGCTTTGATTCCTGCCTTAATACTTGGTCCACCCTTCATGGGTTGAATCACAGTAATGGAATCGTTAATCATTCGGAACTGAACACCAATACCCACAAATTTCCCCTGCATATTTTCTTGTACAGCTTGTAAATTTTCTTTCGGAATATATACAGAATGAGGATCTAATTTTCCCAACATTTGTGTAATCGCACCTTCCAATAGACTATCAGTATTTACATCGTCGACATAATCACTTTCAATATAATCCATTAAACGTTTAATCTTTATTTCATTTTTAGAGCGACCATTAATAGACAAACCTGTGCTACTTCCGGTAAAGAAAGTACCAATCAAAATTCCAAAAATGGTTGCTAAAGATAGATATATAGGAAAATTATTCTTTTTCATATGGGAGGTATAAGATTTCAATGCCTGCTTTTTCTAAAAAGTCCAAACCACTAGTGTCTCGATAATCTTTTGAGTACACCACTCGCTTAATTCCTGCTTGATGAATTAATTTACTACATTGTTGACAGGGTGATAACGTAATGTATAGTGTTGCTCCTTCAGCAGATTGTGTAGAAGATGCAACTTTTAAAATAGCATTTGCTTCCGCATGTAAGACTTCCCATTTGGTTAATCCTTTAGCATCTTCACAACAATTTTCAAAACCACTAGGAGTACCATTAAACCCATCGGAAATAATCATTCTGCCTTTTACAATTAAAGCACCTACTTGTTTGCGTTCACAATGTGATAGTTTTGCCCACACTTGAGCCATCTTTAAATAAGCGATGTCGTATTTACGTTGTTTAGAATTCATGAAAGTTAAAAATAAGTAGATTTAAAAAAGGAGAGCGTTAATTATTTACCAAAAAACTCGTGCAATCATCATCGGAATTACAAAACCAATTACAATGGCAGAAGTAACTAAAACCCAATCTCTTTTTGATACACGAAAGAAATTTTGAATCAATGTTCCTAAAATTAAAATTCCAAAAACAATAATTACTTGTGAAGCTTCAATTCCTAAAGCGAACTCTAACAAAGGTAAAAATTTGTCTTCTTCTTGCCCAATCATGAGACGAAAATAATTTGAAAACCCAAGACCATGGATCAATCCAAAAAACAACGCAAAAAACAGATTCAAATTCTCTTTTCCTAAGGAAGCTTTATTAGCTCTAACCACATTAACAACCCCGGTAATGAAAATGGTTACAGGAATTAAAAACTCGATGAGATCTATTCGAACACTCAGTACTCCATAAGCAGCTAAAGCCAGAGTTAATGTATGGCCAATGGTAAAAAAAGTAATGAGCCATACTGCTTTTTTCCATTGATTAAAACTAAAGACAACGGCTAAGACAATGAGAAATAAAATATGATCATAAGCAGCAAAATCGAGAACATGATTTAGGCCTAATTGAAAATATAATTGAAAGTCATCCATGATAATTTTATTGAATTCGCCAAAGATATAAAAAGCACTACAATATTCAACTTGTAAATATATTTACAGGTATTTATACCCAATTTCAGGATTACGTATTTATTCCCTAAAAAGCTCCAAGTCTTAAAGTTAAGTTTATATCCGCTTTGCTATTAAAATTTTTGAGTTGTATGAAAACGGGTCAACTAATAGTAAAAGCAAAGGTTTTCTAGAAAGAAACAACCAAAAAATCTGTTCTAGAAACTTTATTTTATTAACCTTTTAAACATTTTACATTATGGATCCAATGATGGCATCAATTATTATTTTCGCAGGAAACTTTGCTCCAAGGGGCTGGGCTTATTGTGATGGAGCACTATTACCAATTAGTTCTTATTCAGCACTGTTCTCTTTATTAGGAACAACGTATGGGGGAGATGGAAGAACAAGTTTTGGCTTACCAGACTTACGTGGTAGAGTAGCATTAGGACCTAGATCTGGACCAGGTTTATCAACGTATAGACTAGGCCAAAGAGGAGGAGAACAGTCACATGTACTAACAATTTCTCAAATGCCTAATCATAATCACTTAACAACAAATACTGCATCAGCAGATCAACATGTATCGTTAAGCGCTACTTCTGCAGTTAGAAATGTTCCAAACGTGGGAGATGTACCAGCAGCTGCAAACTATGCAGATGGATTAGCAACCAAAACAGTAAATAACTTTGGCCCTGCTACCGGTTTAGTAAATGGGCAAACACTTAGTGGGAACGCAGGATTAACAATCAACAATAATGGAGGGCAGCAAGGGCATAATAATATACAGCCTTATTTAGCAATCAATTATATCATTGCTTTACAAGGATTTTTCCCTTCAAGAAATTAAGACAGGTCAGTTTATTAACTATTTAAAACATTTTATATTATGGATCCAATGATTGCACCAATTATGGTTTTCGCAGGAAATTTTGCTCCAAGGGGCTGGGCTTATTGCGATGGACAACTATTATCAATTAGTGCGAATACAGCACTGTTTTCTTTATTAGGAACAATCTATGGTGGTGATGGTAGAACAACATTTGCCTTACTAGACTTACGTGGTAGAACACCAATAGGACCTAGGAGAGGACCAGGATTGTCAGATTACAGATTAGGTGAAAGAGCAGGACGAGAAGTGCATACATTAACAATTCCTCAAATGCCTACTCATAATCACACAACAACAAATACTACATCAGCAGATCAACATGTAGCGTTAAGTGCTACTTCTGCAGTTAGAAATGTTCCAGATGCAGGAGATGTACCAGCAGCAGCAAACTATGCTGATGGATTAGCGACAAAAACGGTAAATAATTTTGGACCTGCTACCGGATTGGTAAACGGGCAAACACTTAGTGGAAATGCTGGATTAACAGTAAACGATACTGGAGGAGGAGTAGCACACAATAACATTCAGCCTTTTTTAGCAATTAATTATATTATTGCGATGACAGGTTTATATCCTTCAAGAAACTAGAATTTTAAATTCTTTTTAAACAAAAAAACAGGTATTTATACCTGTTTTTTTGAAAACCAACCCCGAAGGGCGCTAATTCATTCGCTTTTCGGGGTTTTTTATTTACTTTTAAGCTCCCCATAAAACTTTACAACCAAACCTAGCTGTCATGAAGAAAATTATCTTTCTACTATCATTTATTGCCCTTATTTTATTTAGCCATTCGTCATTTTCTCAGACTTTTGACTGGGAAACAGCAACAGACAACGGGTCCAATGTTACTCAAACTGTAAGTACAATAACAGCCACAGTAACAACTTCAAATAGTGATGCGCAAAGTGTTAATGGATCAGGATTTGACGGTTCTACAGGATTTGTTGTTTTTACGCAGAATCCAGATGATAGTACCTCCTTAACCATAACATTTTCTACAGCAGTGAATGTTGCCAGTATGTTTACCTTTATCGCAGATAATGATGCGGGAGGAGAGACCTCTATTTTGTACACACCAACAGGGGGTAGTAATTCTACTGTTATTGAAGGGATTACTCAATCTTTGGGTGAGGTTGTAACTCTTAACTGGACAGGAATTACCGCAATTACACTCACAGTAAACGGAGGGGGTTTTGAAACTTTTGGGGTTGATGATATTGTTCTAGCCGCAGCAGATGTCACGAATCCAACCTTAGATAGCTCTTTACCAGCAGATGGAGCCACAACCATTGCCACCAGTAGTAATATTGTACTAACTTTTAATGAGAACATCGCTTTTGGAACCGGAAACATTCAAGTGATTGATGTGACCGACGGCACAAATTCATTTACCATAGACGCGGCTTCTCCCGGAGGACAAGCGTCGATAACTGGAGCAGTATTAACCATCAATCCAAGTACAAGCATGGATGATAGTTCAAACTATGCAATCCAGATAGCCGCTACTGCTATTGATGATACTAGTGGAAACTCTTATGCGGGAATTACCAACAATACAACCTTAGACTTCACCACAGCAGATGAGACGGGTCCGTTTTTTAATAGTTCCTCGCCTTTCGATGGAGCCACAACCATTGCCACGAGTAGTAATATTGTACTAACTTTTGATGAAAACATTGCCTTTGGCACCGGAAACATTC
>JAESUF010000328.1 GCA_016763215.1 Flavobacteriaceae bacterium | reverse complement strand
GTCTTTAGGAACAGTAGATGAGCCTACAAGTACAGGTAATGCAGCTGTGTATATTACAGATGGTACAATGGCTTCTGTAAGTTCGATAGACCTGAATTCTCTTACTCAAGATAGTACTAGTGGATATGCAATTACTACAGGTAGCGGTAATGGGTGGTATAGTTATGCCGGACCTCCAACACATTTAATTACTCCGATTGTAGGAAAAGTTTTGGTAATAAAAACATCGGAAGGTAGGTATGCGAAAGTAGAAATCTTAAGCTACTATGAAAACGCACCAGCGAGTCCAGATGCATTTGTAGATGCAAGTAAATATTTCACCTCCAATTATGTATACCAACCGAATGAAGGTGTAACAATATTTGAATAATTTTTTATTTGTTAACTGTTAAATTATTTGATAAGAGTCCTTCAGTTTTGAAGGGCTTTTTTTATTCTAAATAATTGGATGTACTTTTGAAAACCGAAACCTATTTTATGAAAGCCATTGTTTGCAATAAATTCGGATTACCCTCTTCATTGTCTTATCAAGAAGTGGATAACCCATCACCAAAGAAAGGAGAATCGTTAATTTCAGTAAAAGCATGTAGTGTCAACTTTCCTGATACTATAATTATACAAGGAAAATACCAATACCGACCAGAGTTTCCATTTTCTCCAGGAAGTGATATTGCAGGAATTGTAGAAAGTGTTGGTGAAGGCGTAAAAGGCTTTCAAGTGGGAGATGAAATAGTTGGATTTATTCCCTACGGAGGGTTCGCAGAAAAAGCAATTGCTCCTGCGAGAGATTGTTTTCCTAAACCAAAAGGAATGTCGATGGTAAATGCTTCTGCTTTTTTATTAGCTTATGGTACTTCGTATTACGCATTAAAAGACAGAGCAAAATTGCAAAAAGGAGAAACTGTTTTGGTATTGGGAGCTTCGGGTGGTGTTGGAATTACAGCAGTCGAATTATCTAAACTGATGGGAGCAAAAGTGATTGCTGCGGCATCTTCGAAAGAGAAATTAGCATTGTGTAAAGAGTTTGGAGCAGATGAGGTGATTAATTATACAGAAGAAAATTTGAAAGAGCGTACAAAGGAACTGACCAATGGTAAAGGAGTAGATGTAATTTATGATCCTGTTGGTGGTGATTTCTCGGAGCAAGCTTTCCGAGCGATTGCGTGGAAAGGAAGACATTTAGTTGTCGGTTTTGCCAATGGTGAAATTCCTAAAATTCCACTGAATCTTCCTTTGTTAAAAGGAGCCGATATCAGAGGGGTTTTTTGGGGAGCTTTTGCTCAAAAAGAACCTCAAAAAAGCATGATGAATATTCAACAGCTATTAACGTGGTTTGCAAAAGGAGATGTAAAGCCATATATAAACGCAACTTATTCTTTGCAAAAGACCCCGCAAGCATTAGAAGATATGATGAATAGAAAGGTAAAAGGGAAAATCGTCATTGATTTAGAGAAATAACAACGTGATGTATATACAATTTAAAAGCCCTTCAGAGAAGGGCTTTTTTCGTTTATTGATGCATATAAAATTTGGGGGGAATTATTGATGTACAATAAACGATAAGATATTTACGTGTCTATTTTAAGAACTTTTCTTTGTAACCAATCCACCTTTCTGGCTATCAACAGTAATCTTGAATTTTGAATTCCCTTTTACAATCCAACGTACTTTTATAACACTGTTTCCACGAATATTTTCGACTTTCAGTTTCTTTGGATTTACTTTTTGTTCAGTAGTAAAATTAAAATCTTCATCTGTGACAATCATTCCAGCAAGTACATCAACACCAGAAATACTCACGAAATCGGGTCTTGTAATTTTATATTTTAAATCCTGACTTGCATGTGTTGGCATTAATCGATTATTTTTAATGATAGCAGTAATCTCCTTTAATCCACCTTTCAGTTTCTTTATTTTGATTTCTGCTACAGATAAATTCGGCATATGATAGGCATGGTAAAAAGTGAAAGCCATATTTCTATGTGCTTCTTCTTCTAATAAGAAACCAGGAGTTGCTCTTCCAAAGTTTTTCTTAAAACCACCTATTTCAATTTCTCCATAGGTTGGATGATTGAATTTTTTCCAAGGAGTAAAAGCATCATAAAACTGTAGGTCTTTGTCAAAATCATATTGTTGGTTTCTGCCTCCATTTTTGTCTTTGTAGTAAGCAAATCGAGAGAAGATCTCATTGGTGAAAGTGTAAATCCCTCTACTTCCATAGAACCAATCTAACTCACCACCAAAAACAGAGTATAAATCTTTATATACTGTTAAGTAACGATAGCCTGGAATCATTTTTTCTCCTTTTTTACCAATAGCATCGTAGATACGAATGTCTTGTCTGTTATAGGTAGAAAGATCTTCTTGTGCACCTGGACCTCTTAAAATCATTCCTCCAGAGTTGTGGTAACTTTGAGCTCCTGCAATGTTTGGGTGTTTTAAAACAAAGTCAGCAACAGCCCTTGTTTCTGGCGCAGAAAAAGGATATTTATAGGCTCCTCGTTGAATGTAATCAGGTTGCCATTTCCATCCCCAATCTCTATTTGGATCGTAGTATCCATGCGTATCTTCATTAATTCGACCGTCATTGTCATTGTCAATTCCTTCGCCACCTAAAAATTCATAACGCTGAGTAGTAACTACATCATCTGGCCCTATTTGAATCATTTTTCTTGGGTCTTTAGGATCCACAATCATGGTTCCATAAGGACTTTTACGGCGCATTCTTGTAATAGAACCATCACCATCTAAATCGTCATAACCATCTTCATCAAACAAACCATCTCGGTCATCATCCAAGGCAATCATACCTGCTCTAGGACTGTGAGCTGTGTTTCCTTCTAACATATAGTTGTTACGAGCATCAGGATTGATGGTAGGAACGATGTAAAAAATACGATCATCCATCATTTTTGTGATGTAATCATTCTTTCCAAAGTTTTCTGTTAAGTACCAAGCAGTATAGGTACAAATTTCTCCACCTTGAATTTCATTCGAGTGAATATTTCCATCGACATAAAAACCTGGTTTTCTATCTGCATCTCCTTTTTTGTAATTCGTAACAGCCAACATCCAAATGTCTCTACCTTCTGTAGATTTTCCTATGGATTGCATTTTGACTAAGTTTGGATATGCTTTTTCAATTTTTCTACCTAAGGCCGCTAAGCCTTCAGAAGTATAGTATCTATTAAAAGCGATTTGCACTTTAGGATTCGCTGGTGATCCTGTAGCTTTAAAAATTTCTTCGCTTTTTTGTGCGTTGATTGCTAATGGAAAAATAAACAAAAGCAACAAGGACTGAATTGTATATCTATATAGTTTCATGTTTCTAGAGTTTATTTTAATGTAATGGTTTTCGTATCTGTTCCTGTATGAGAAGTTCCTGCTTCTAAACTCACAGAACCTTTTCCTTTAACAAGCCATGTAAATTGTACCGAACTATCTCCGTCAATACTATTCACTAAGGTTATTTTTCTTCCTGAAATCAATTCTTGATTTTTCTTCAAACCAATGGCAACTTTAATTTTTCGTAGCCATCGAGAACGTTTTCCCATGTCTGTATGAGTAGGAAGGAACCCTTTGTTATGAACATCAATTGTAATTCTTGTTATTCCTTTACCCACCGATTCAGTTTTTAAGTTCTCAATTACAACATTCGGTTGCATTTTGACCAATTCAACAATAAAATCTGTATGTGTTTTACTAATATCTTCAACCATTTTAAATGGAGGGTTGTACATAACATAAGGTGAAATACCACCAACTTCTACTTTCTTGTTTGGGAAATCAGGATGTTTTATTGTTGTCCATTGAACAAAAGCATCGTCTATTCCTTCTTGTTTTGCCCATTGTAAGAAATTAGCATATTTATTTTTAGCTGCTTTGACAATTGTATCTCCCTTAAATTTTGGAGCCCACCAACCAGGTGTTCCCAAGGCTAATTTTCCAAAGTGGAAATAAGACCACTCGAAGAAACTTCCTCCTTTTCCTGTAGAAGTTGGAGCGTCTTTTGTTTTTGTAATCTTGTTGTACTTTCCTGAAATGAATTTATTAAGACTCGCATCATTTTTTAAAATACTGGTCACCACTCTTTTTTTCGCTCCACCTGAATTAAACTTTAACGGCTTCGATAAATTATTCTCTGGCCCCAAAGTGATAATTGAGTAAATGTTCCATTGTTCGTATAAGAAATCAAGCAATGCCCTATTTTCTTTTTCAGAAACAGCATGTTCACCAGCTCCGGGTTTGAAGTATGGATAATTAAAACTAAAGTTTTTATTAAACATAATTCCTCCGTTTCCAACTTCATTAAAGGCACCATCTTTATCATTGTCGGTTCCTTCAGAGAGTATTTTGTATTTCCCTAATTGACCTTTGCTTTTGTCGGCAGAAACCATAATTCGATCATCCTCTTTTAATTTGATGTAATCTCCAGTTGGGTCTTCTATTCTTAACAAAGTGATTTTTCCATCACCATTTAAATCTTCAAATGGATCTTCATTTACAGTACCATCTCTATCATCATCGGTTTTACGCGCATTTCCATTCTTGTAATGCTTAAGAGAAGAGAAATAATTTTCCGTAGCATTCGGACTCATATTTGGAAAAATGTAAAAAGTGGTCGTCTCCAAAATGTCAGAATGATTTTTTACAATATTCTCTGCAATGGTAACGGCCATTTCTGGTCCAAGAATGTGTTTTCCGTCTACACCACTAACAATAGCTATGGCGGGTTTGTTTTGGGCATTGCCTTTAGACAATGTTAAAGACCATATAGTATGACCTCCAATTGTTTTTGTGAGTGCTTCTAGTTTACAAACCGCAGAATTTGAGCGTTGTAAATTTTTAAGTCTTTGAGATAATTTACTGTAATTACTATAGTCGGATTGTGCCGATAATTGTAATGAAGTAAAACAAATGAGAATCCCTGCTAGGAGGGATATTTGTTTCTTTTTGAACATAATGACAAATTAGTTAAGTTGGTTTTTACCTATTTTTTAATAGGGATTTGAAGGTAAGAAAACCTACTTGTTATTTGAATATGATCTAAAAAATTAAGTTTTTTTTAACAGTTGTTTATTTTGTATAATGCTGATATGTAGTTCGTTATTTGATTTTTGATTAAATCACTTCAAAATCATCTGTTTTTTCAATTCCATCAAAAAGGGAATCATATTTTTCTGGAAGAATGGCTAATTTTCTTTTTTCTAAATCAATCCAGGCACCATACACATCAATAATAGCGGCAACTTTTCCTACTTGATTGATGACTTCATGACGGATTTTCCATTTTCTTTTGTCTTTGGAGAGTCCTGATAGTTTTCCATTAACAATGATATCATCTCCCATGTGGATTTCTTTTCTAAAAGAGGTGTGTTCAGTAAATAAAATAGGTCCTATTTTATCCTTGGCAATCATTTCAATAGGGAAACCTACATGTGCAAAATAACGAATGCGAACTTCTGCGGCATAGTCATTATAAGCAGTATGACGCATGTGTCGGTTAGGGTCAAAATCAGACCACTTGGTCGCAAACTGTACTTGGTAACTCATGTTTTATGTTTTTACATCTAGTGCGTCTCTTAGTGTATTACCAATTAACATGAATGCCATTACTAAAGTCATAATAGCTACTCCTGGTATTACTGCTAAATAGGGTTTTCCTAGAATAATATAATTGTAATGATTTTTAATGATAGCTCCCCATGATGGAGTAGGAGGTTGTGCTCCGATTCCTAAAAAACTCAACCCGCTTTCTATTAAAATAGCCCCAGCAAAATTAGCTGCGGAAATAACAATAACCGGTGCTAAGATATTGGGTAGAATATGACGAAAGATAATTCTGAAATTTGAATAGCCCAACACTTTTGCAGCTTCTACATACTGCTGTTGTTTGACACTTAAAACCTGACCTCTTACAACTCTGGCTACTTCTACCCACATGGTGAGCCCGACTGCAATAAAAACTTGCCAGTATCCTTTACCTAAAGCTAAGGTAATTGCAATAACTAAGAGGAGTGTAGGAATAGACCACGTAATGTTAATCACCCACATAATAAACGCATCTACTTTTCCTCCAAAATAACCCGCAGCAGCTCCAATTGATATTCCGATGACCAAGGAAATAAACACGGCGATAAATCCAATAAAAAAAGAAATACGTGTCCCTACAATCAAACGACTTAAGAGGTCACGGCCATATTTATCGGTTCCGAAATAGAAGGTTTTTTTAGCAACTAATTCCGACGCAGGTTTGTTTATCAATTTTAAATCAATCGATTTTGTTAGTCCATCTGTGTAGCCTATATATTCTATACGTCCTTCATTAACGGTATAGGATTGAATTGGAATTTCAGTACTGAGATCTTTTGTTCCAAAAAACAATCGATCAAAAAAAGATTGTTCATTTGTATCTTGTGATGGAATGGTAAGCATGTCTACAGAAAAACCTGGTTTCTTGGAATGAATTTCTAAATGCATATGATTCGCATTCGTGCTATTGTCTGGAGCAATTAAGTACCCGAAAACAGCAATGAATCCACAAAAGACCACAAACCAAAAGCTAATCAATCCAATTTTATTTCGTTTGAATTTCTGAACGGCAAGCTGCGAAAGAGATCTTGATTTGTTTGTCATCTATACAAATGTAAAAAACCTGATAGCATACACAAGCATATCAGGTTTTTTCGTGGTAATTTATTTATGTCTTAGTATAAGTGAAATTTCACTTTTACGGAAGCGACTATTTTTGTTTTACGAAACTGAGCTTCAATTCGTAGGGCTCTTTTCGTTTTAGAAAAGGCAATATTATCATTGATTTCATTTCCAGAATACAAAGATGTATAAGAACTAACATCGGAGATATAAATAGCTTTTCCAATTTTTTGATTGAGTGGTTCTGCTAAATTTTGTGCTTGCATTTAGCTTTTACCACTGCTTTTTGTTTCATCAAAAGTATCAACTCCTCTTTTTTAGAATACTCGGATCTGTAAAAAGAAACATTGGAAATTTTCATTTTTTCTAAGTTGAGTAAAACATCAGCAATTTCTTGAGCATTGTATACAAGTAGCTTATATGTCTTTGTTTTTGAAACGTCTTTTTTTCTTAGAAAATACTTAGAAAAATCACTTCCAAAATTAAATAAACTCACTTGTTTTTTAATGTTAACTCCAGAAGCTTTCAATGCCTTTTGCATTTTTCCTTCTAAAGCCTCAATAGAAATGCGTCCTTTTGAATCTTGTTCATTCAATCGGATGGTGAGATAAATTCTATCTGGTACAACAAGCGTATCAACAGTTGCCATTGTATCAACATATGAAGAAGCCTGTGTAGTATCATTCACCTGTTGACCGTATCCTACAAAACTGTAAAGCATTAGAAATGCAATCCAATAAGTCTTTTTCATAGCTATCATTATTTAGTTTTTTACAATCTCATTTCCAGTTCTCAACTTTAATCGACTTAACACATTTAAAGCTTCAGCAACATACATGTCTTTCGATAAGTTTTTATGCCAAATGTTTCTCTTCTCTTTTAAATCTTTGTTATTATCTAATAAAGGAAGTTCGTATTCTGGTGAGTTAAAAGCCAGTTTAGAATTGAATTTAAAAACGGAATTAAACTTCTTAATATACTTCTCTCTATCGTTTAACGACTTAGTGTATTCTTTATAGTTCAAAGAAAATGTAGTGTCATCTTGTTCTTTTTTCAACCATTTGGCATATTCATTTACCAATTGAAATTTAGAATCACTTGCAATTCTTTCTTTGCTGTTGTTTACAACATCAGAGAAATTACTATATGAGTTTGCTTGAGTATAATCTGCTTGTGCTACTTTATCCCATTTTAATGCGCCTTCTAAATCACGCTCTCCAAATTTCATATAACTATATCTGCTTGGAATAGCAATGTCTGAATACACTCCTTCCATTTGTGTAGATCCTCCATTAACTCTGTAAAATTTTTGAATGGTCATTTTTAAGAACCCTAAATCTTTTTTATAATTTGGATAGAACTGATTGAGAGGCATTACTTGCTGTACAGTTCCTTTACCATAGGTTTGATTTCCACCAATAATTACAGCTCTGTTGTAATCTTGCATGGCTGCTGCAAAAATTTCAGAAGCAGAGGCCGATAGTTCATTTACCAAAATAACCAAGGAACCACCCCATTGAATTTTACTATCGGTATCGCTCTTTACAAGAGGCTTTTCACCTCTGTATTTTACTTGTACAATTGGACCTTCATCAATAAATAATCCGGCAATTTGAATAGCGGTCTTTAAGGAGCCTCCACCATTATTTCTAAGATCAATTAACAGTCCTTCTACATTTTCCTTTTTCAAACGAGCAATCTCTTTTTCCATATCTTTTGCAGAGTCTCTACGATTCACATCTTTAAAATCAATGTAAAACCTAGGTAGATTTATAAGCCCGTATTTCTTTCCATCTTTTTCAACAATGGTCGATTTTACAAAAGTCTCTTCCAACTCAACAAGATCTCTAATGATAGAAATCACACGAGTAGAACCATCAATTTTCTTCTTAACAGTTAGTCGAACTTCTGTTCCTTTAGGGCCTTTGATAAACTTGATCGCATCGTCTAAACGCATTCCAACAATCTCTAATGGTTTTTCATCAGCTTGCCCCACTTTTAAAATAATATCTCCTTCTTCTAATTCTCCTTGTTTCCAAGCAGGACCACCAGAAACTAATTCAACAATATGTGTGTAGATTCCTCTTTTCTGTAAACGAGCACCAATCCCTTCTAGTTTCCCAGACATTTCCTGGTCAAATCGATCCTTTGCTCTAGGAGCCATGTATGTTGTATGTGGATCAAAAGCTCCTACAACGCTGTTTAAAAAAGTAGAAAACCAATCTTCATGCTCTAATTCTTCAATCCGAACATAAAGCTCTTCCATGCTTTTCAACACTTTTGCTCTGGAAATTTTTTCCATTTCAGAGAACGATTTCTTTTTGAAAGATTTGTCTTTTTCATATTCTAAATCTTGCAATTCTTCTTGCTCTTGAATTCTATCAATCGTTTGTAGTTTTAATTGCCTGCGCCAGTAATCGATCAATTGATTTTCGTTTGCTGCAAAAGGAGCTTTGTCAAAATTAACATCAATAAGTTCCTTTTTTTTGTAATTAAATGGTTTCTCTAGAATAGAACCATAATATTTTTTTGCTGACTTTATTTTGTTGAGGAATTTCCCATAAACTAATTTATAGAACGTAATGTCAGACTCTTTGAGTTGATCATCTATTAGGTATTTGTATTTGGAAAACTCTTTGATATCTGCCTGAGTGAAATAACGTTTTGAAGGGTCTAAGCCATCAATAAAGTCATTAAACACTAATACAGAGAAATCATCATTTAATTGTTTCTCTACAAAGTGCCCACGAGTAAGCATATAGTTTAATACAGAAATAAGAATTTTATCTTTTTCTGGATCATTGTTGTTTGTGTTTGCTGATGTAACACTGCTAAATAATAAGCTAAGTGCTAAGAAAGGGATTAAAAGTTTCGTCTTCATAAATCGTCTGTCGTTATTAATTCTATTTAATTTCAAAATGATGATAGCTAATGTACTAAAATGATGCCAAACATCTGTTTTCTATTTATTAGTTTTCTTTTTGTAAATGCCTCTAAATGCTTCAGTCAGTACCTTTTCACCTTTATCTAGATAATCCCAAACTTGCGTTACGGTACCATCTTCGTTAGGGGTCCAAGTAATTCTGTTGTAATAGGTGTTTTTAGCCCCTTCGATTAGGTCGCTTTTTAAAACCATTTTACCGTTTTCTAGATTTCCTTTTAGCACTAAGGAATATCCAGAATTGTCTATCCATACTTGATTCCATGTATCATCGGTTTTATTATAATAATTATAACTAGTTCCTCTACTAGTACCGGTTTTCGATTCCCAATTTTCTTGCATTACACAATTGCCTTGCATTTTTAGAATCGTATTCGTTCCAATTAATTTATTTTCTGTGTTGTAAACATTCCAATCACCTACCCAAAAGCTAAACTCTTGGTATTTTTCTGAGCTACAAGGAGCCTTTTTACTTTGCGCATTTGTATTGGATGAAAATACCAGCGAAAGAAACAATAGGCTAAGAGTAAGAATTCGTGACATGTTTCGTTACATTAGTGTTACAATGTTAATCAAAAAACAGCGGAATTAATCTTTACAAAATGTTAAAATAGTTTCGCTTAAATTGACTTACATTTGTGTAAAATTCTATATAAAATGACCAAAAAAAGACCTCTAATCCTAGTCACAAATGATGATGGTATTACTGCTCCGGGTGTAAGATCATTAATCCAAATAATGAATAAAATAGGAGATGTAGTAGTGGTAGCTCCAGATAGTCCACAAAGTGGAATGGGACACGCTATAACAGTTGACAATGTTCTGCATTGTAATCCGATTACCATTGATGATGGTCCGCAAATTGAATATAGCTGTTCAGGAACTCCAGCAGATTGTGTAAAAATGGCAGT
>JAESUF010000327.1 GCA_016763215.1 Flavobacteriaceae bacterium | reverse complement strand
AGCGAATTCTTTGAAGATAGTATTCATGAAGGAAATAAAGTTCAGTTATCAACTTATGAAAGAGGCATTTTAAGAACGAGCTGGATTTCGGGAATCTTTGTTGCAATTACGTCCATTATTGGAATGATTGTAGAATATATATTGATACACGATGGCGATTTTTACAATAATGGATTGTTTTATAGGCTCGGTTGGAGTATTCCATTTTTAACTTCTTTATTCTTTTTTCTTAGAGGGTATAAAAAGCTTGGAGATGTTTTTGAAAATAAGACATTAGTTTCAGCGACGTATATTTATTTTGGGATTGAAGTTGTAATTACCCTGACAACACTTGCACTTTCAGTTTTTTATATCGAAGAATATACTTCAGGGATTCTATCAGGTATTGTTATTGTGTTATTATTTGGTGTTGGTGAACTAATCCTTGGAATCTCCGTTTTAAAATTGAAAGAATATCTAGGGCCTCTTGCTCAGGTAGTTGGAATTTTAAAAATTGTAAACGGAGCGATGTTTATTAGCATTATCTTTTCTCCAATATCAGTTTTTTTAATGATACCAATTCTTATTATGGAAATAGTTCTGATGTACAATGCTACTCAGAAAATAGGTAAATAACTACTCGTGATGATAGGGTTCATTCTTTAGAATGGTGAACCCTCTATACAATTGTTCTACAATAAACAAACGAATCATTTGATGGGAGAAAGTCATTTTAGAGAGGGATATTTTTCCAATGGCCTTTTTATAAATTTCTTCAGAGAAACCATAAGGGCCTCCAATAACTAAAACGAGTTGCTTTATTCCTGAATTCATTTTCTTTTGTAAGTAGTTGGAAAATTCAATAGATCGAAACTCTTTTCCTTTTTCATCTAACAAAACCAACTGATCTGTGCTTTGAAGTTTCGATAGAATCAAGGCACTTTCTTTTCCCTTCTGTTGAAGTTGACTAAGGTTTTTTACGTTTTTGATATCGGGAATGATTTCCAATTGAAAATTAATATAATGCTGCAAACGTTTTTGATAATTCTCAATCAATTGATTCAGGTTTTTATCATCTGTTTTACCAATAACTAAAAGTTTAATTTTCATTTCTCAAAATTACAATTAATGTTATAATCTTTCTCTTTTAATTGTACTTTAGCTCGACTAATTTTTTAAGAATGATATCCCCAGAACAATTTGAAAATGAGCTTGATCTAATTATAGAAAATGCTTTTAGAGAAGATGTTGGTGTTGGAGACCATACATCATTGTCTTGTATACCAGCAAATGCACAGGGAAAAGCAAAACTCCTAGTAAAAGATACTGGAATTATAGCTGGAGTAGCGTTTGCAAAGAGAGTGTTTCATTATATAGATCCAAGATTGGAAGTTGAAACATTAATAGATGACGGTTCTCCTGTGAAAGTTGGAGACATTGTTTTTTATGTTTCAGGGAAATCCCAATCCATTTTACAAGCCGAACGTATTGTTTTAAATGCAATGCAACGTATGAGTGCTATAGCAACGAAAACTTGGTTTTTTGTGGATTTACTAAAAGGAACAAAAACGCAGATTTTAGATACGAGAAAAACAACTCCTGGTATTCGAGCTATTGAGAAATGGGCTGTACGAATTGGAGGGGGAGTTAATCATCGTTTCGCTTTGTATGATATGGTGATGATTAAAGACAATCACATCGATTTTGCTGGAGGAATAACCCAAGCAACAACCAAAACGAAAAAGTATTTGAATGAAGAAGGGCTTGATATTAAAATTATTGTAGAAGCAAGGAGTCTGAATGAGATTGAAGAGATTTTACAAAATGATGGCGTCTATCGAATTTTAATTGACAACTTCTCGTTTGAAGATACGAAAGCAGCTGTAAAGCTAATAGACGGAAGGTGTTTAACAGAATCATCAGGAGGAATTAATGAAGAAACAATCAGGCAATATGCAGAATGTGGAGTTGATTTTATTTCTTCGGGAGCATTAACACATTCGGTATACAATTTAGATTTAAGTCTGAAAGCTATTTAAATGATGAACTCAAAACTTAAAATTTTAAAGTATTCAGAGTATTGATACGTTACTTTTAAATTTAGTTGTTTTATATTTTTCGGTTTTTAGATTTATTTGCTGTAAATCCTTACTGAAGAATCAATGAGTACATAAAAGAATTTTAAAGAAGATGAATGATTACTTTGATAGCGAAAATTTTAAAAAAGTAGATTTCTCAAAATCAACTCTAAAAAAGGGGGAGTATGACAACTGTGTTTTTACAGGCTGTAACTTTTCAAATGTTCATGCATCTACTATTCAATTTATAGAATGCACTTTTATCGATTGTAACTTTAGCAATGCAATTGTAAAAGACACTGCATTTAAAGAGGCTCATTTTGAAAATTGTAAAATGATAGGAATTAACTTTTATGAAGTCGATCCTTTTTTATTAAAAATGTATTTTACTAAGTGCCAATTAAGTTTTTCTTCTTTTCAAGAAATGAAACTAAAGGCAACTTATTTTAAAAACTGTACTTTAGAAGAAGTAGATTTTTCCGGTGCTGATTTAACAAGTGCTATTTTTGACAATTCAATACTCAATAATACAGTTTTTAGTCAAACAAATTTGGAAAAAGTCGATTTTAGAACAGCAGACCATCTAAGAATTAATCCTGAAGACAATAGGTTAAAAGGCGCTAAATTTTCAAAGGAAAATGTGGTTGGACTGCTAGAAAAATACAAGATCATTATACACTAATGAATGAGTAAAGAAATAGAAGACAAACTCGAAAAAATACCTGTTCTTAATATACTGGTTAGGCTTGGAAAGAAAATAAAAATTCCAGGTCTGGAAGGAATGTCCTTATATGATGTGCTAGAAATGTACACTATTGGAATTGTAGAAGGTGCATTAACGACACGAGCGAGTGGAATTGCCTATAGCTTTTTCATGGCAATTTTTCCTTTTATGTTATTTGTCCTAACATTGATACCTTATATTCCAATTGAAGGATTTCAAGAGAGTTTAATGACTTTGATTTCTGAAATCTTGCCACCCAAAACATTTGAAGCTGTAGACACTGTCTTATTGGATATTATTAAAAACAAACAAGCAGGATTATTATCCTTTGGTTTTTTAGTTTCTATTTTTTTAATGACCAATGGAGTGAATGCTATTTTTGGCGGATTTGAATTTTCGTATCACGTCAAAGAAGCACGCAACTTTTTAAGAGCCTATTTTCTTTCGATGTTAGTCTCCTTAATTATGGCACTTTTCTTAGTGGTTACAGTAGCTTTTACTGGTTTTTACCAGCTATTATTGAAAGCGGCTATTAAGAAAGAGTGGATAGGGGACGAAACGCTGTTACTTTCGGTAGGAAGAGGTGCTTTGTTTGTAATTATGATTTTTACGATTGTTTCTCTTTTGTATCGCTACGGAACAAAAAGCGGAAAATACTCTCGATTTTTTTCGCCGGGTTCGATATTCACAACAACATTATCCATCTTGACATTCTATTTGTCTAGTTATTACGTTAATGAATTTGCACAATACAACGAATTGTATGGATCTATTGGGACCTTGTTGATTTTGATGTTGTTTATTTGGTTGAATGCAATTATTCTTTTACTGGGTTTTGAATTAAACGCTAGTATCTACTCACTACGACTTAAAAATAAAACGGAAGCGACCGAATAAGACTTCGAAGATTTTTCGGATATTTGCCGAATCAATGAACAATGATCAATGTTTACTGATAATTGAACACTGAACACTGATAATTGAACACTGATAACTGAACATTGAACATGAAGCCAAGCATCCCAAAAGGAACTAGAGATTTTTCATCTACAGAAGTAGCCAATCGTACCTATATTATGAATACGATTAAAGCTGTCTTTGAAACCTATGGATTTCAACCTATTGAAACACCAAGTTTTGAGAATTCT
>JAESUF010000326.1 GCA_016763215.1 Flavobacteriaceae bacterium | reverse complement strand
ATGTTTTGTTTTCTATAAAGGTAAAATATTTTACGTAAAGCAAATATTATAAAATAGAAAAACCGCTCTACCTCTAGAGCGGTTTTCCTTTTAATTGGTTATTGAAAATAACCAACCAAAAATCAACTAACCAAACTTTATTTTAAATTTCTTTTTTCCTTTACTTTTCTTGTTACTTTAGTTCGTTTTCTTCCTTCATTACTTACAGTAGATTCCGTTTTTTGTGAATTTCTTAAGAACTGAATAAATCCTCTTCCTGTAAAGTCATACGTCGTTTCCGAGCTTATATGGTACAAACTTATGTTCTGGTCAATGTTAACGCTTAGTTCAAACTCTTCAGTATCTCCACCATCATAATTAAGTGTTAAAACCTTAAGGTTGTTTATCCCTTGAACATCAAAGACTTCATAATTCCCTACGAAATCCCATAAAATATTATCAATATTTGTGCCAAAGGGATCATGTGATGAATAAAACGTTGTATTATTTTCTGGCGTAAATTGCAGATAATGTTCATCATCAAATACATTTGGTGTTCCTGTTGCACTAATTCCTGTTCTCTCCCAAGCTTCATATTCTTGTAAGAAATATTCAATATTATCATAGAATAACATATCATAGTCAAAATTAGTTCTTTGATACCCAACTAAATAATAGCTTACATTTAAACCAAGGTGATCTATTCGGATTTCATTAACCGACAATTGAACCACTCGAAAATCATGTCTTCCATCTATATCATGAAACGTCTCTAATATCCCGTCATAAGTTGTATAGTTTCCAACAACAATTCCCAATCCGTTCCCAGTAAAACCAATATCAACTATATTATTATTTGCATACATATTGCCATTAAAAAACGATAAGGTAAATGCTCTAGATACAAACGGAACGTCAGCAGTTCCTGTTGTTCTGTGTATGTCTACATACCATAAATCATAACTAGATAATAATTCATTAAGAGTAATAGAATCATCTACTACATCATCTAAAATAATAGAGCACGAACTAAATAGGGCTCCACTAAAAATGATAACTAAGAGTAATTTTACTGATTTCATACGTTTTCTATTTTGGTTACACTACTCTATTTTCAAATTGTGTGCCAAAAAAAATACCATTCAAAAAATGAATGGTATCTCGTTTATTTTCAAATATTTACGTTATGGATAAAAATCTGTTTTTGTTTGTTTTATCTTTTCAACTTTAAAGAATTTCGTCTTTCCGTTTTTTAAATAAGAAATGACAGCTTCATTTTCTTTCAATTGAAAAGGGAAGTCTGCTTTTGGCAATTTGTTATTCATCTCTTTTTTAGGGTCTCTGTCTAAAACTAGATCTTCTTTCTCTCTGGAAGAAGTGTCTATATAACCCACTAAATAGGTTTTCCCTTTTTTTTGATAGGTTTCTATTTTTCCTTCTTTTTCAGCAAAATAGATCTTTTGGAATTCAATATTCTCTTGTTGTTTATAAGCAATAATCACACGAATTCCACTAACTCCTGGTTGTCCACCAACCCAATTATTAAAGGTAGCGCCTGTAATTGTAACTGGAGGTTTTGCCTCAAACTGAGCGCTCTTACATTGAACTAAAAATACAGCTGCTATTGCGATTATAATGGTCTTCATTTTTGGTTATTTTTCTTATTAAGAATCAAGAGTTATACCAAAGTACAAAAAAAGAGCGCATCTAATAGATGCGCTCTTTATATATTTTAAGAATTTTTCTTTTAACCCTTCAATGCTTCTGCTCCACCAACAATCTCAAGGATTTCATTGGTAATAGCTGCCTGACGTGCTTTGTTATACGTTAATAACAAGTCATCACGCATCTCTGTTGCATTGTCTGTTGCTTTGTGCATGGCGGTCATACGAGCTCCATGTTCAGCAGCATAGCTATCTCTGATAGATTTATACAATTGCGTTTTTAAAGACTTAGGAATCAATTCTAAGACAATCTCTTCTTTAGATGGTTCAAAGAGGTAATCTGAATTTGTGCTTACATCTCCTCCTGCAGGTTTGATTGGTAAAAATTGCTCTACTTGTGGTATTTGAGTTGCCGCATTTTTAAATCTATTGTAGATGATCTCTATTTTATCATAGGTTCCATCAACATATAAATTCATCATCTTCTCTGCAATTTCAGCAACATTATCAAAAGTTAAATCATCAAAAACATCATTTCTAGTATCAATAACTGGATATGTTTTTGATAAAATACTGTCTCCTTTTTTACCGATGTTCAATAAATCTACATGAACACCTTGGTAATTAGATTCAATATTCTTGATGGTCTTTTTAATTACAGATGTGTTAAATCCACCACACAAACCTCTATTTGAAGTCACAACAACTAACAATACCTTTGATACTTCTCTTTGTTTAGAATAAGCTCCTCCAGCATCACTGTCTAATGTTGCACTTAAGTTCTGTAACAACTCGGTCAATTTTGATGAATAAGGACGCATTGCTGTAATTGCATCTTGCGCCTTTTTCAACTTTGCAGCCGATACCATTTTCATAGCCCTCGTAATCTGCATGGTTGAACCAATCGAGGTAATTCTGTTACGTATTTCTTTTAAGTTTGCCATCTAAATGGGTCTTTAGTGATTAAGCAAATTTTGCAGAGATCTCTTTTGCTGCACTTTCTAATGTAGCAATTACTTCGTCAGTTAATTTTCCTGATTTTAACGTGTCTAAAGCATCTCTATGCTTCGCATTTAAATAATCGATATAATTTCTTTCGAATTCTTTTACCTTCTTTACAGGAACATCTCTTAACAAGTTCTTAGAACCTGCATAAATAATTGCTACCTGGTCTTCAACAGTAAAAGGGTCGTTTTGTGCTTGTTTTAAAATCTCTACGTTCCGTTTTCCTTTCGAAATTACGTTCATTGTAGCTGCATCTAAATCAGATCCAAACTTAGCAAACGCTTCTAATTCACGATACTGTGCTTGATCTAATTTTAATGTTCCAGATACTTTCTTCATTGATTTAATCTGAGCATTTCCTCCTACACGAGATACTGAAATACCTACGTTAATTGCTGGACGAACACCAGAGTTAAACAAATCCCCATCTAAGAAAATCTGACCATCAGTAATAGAAATTACATTTGTTGGGATATAAGCAGATACATCTCCTGCTTGTGTTTCAATAATAGGCAATGCCGTTAAAGATCCT
>JAESUF010000325.1 GCA_016763215.1 Flavobacteriaceae bacterium | reverse complement strand
TGCCATTTTTAATGCATTGTACGCATTTACAATTCTTCCTGTAACAGATAAATCTGCAAAAGGGACTTTCACTCCTTTTGGATTCTCTCTTGAACCAGACCCAGGTCTAATAACCTCTAAATCAATTTTTGTTCCAGAATTCATTAAGATTCTTTTTACCTGACTCGCAGTTAATTTTGGATAATACGATCTAATTAACGCAGCAACTCCAGCAACTCCTGGTGAAGCCATAGACGTTCCTCCTTTATAAGCGTATTCTCCTTCAGGTGTTGTAGAATAAACCTTAACGCCAGGGGCAAAAATATCAACATTAATTTTCCCATAATTGGTAAATCCTGCTGGCATATTTTCATTGTAGTTAGAACTTATTGCTCCTATGGTAATAAAATTATCTGAAATTTCATTCACCATGTCTGGTGTGTCGTTTGGATAACTTACTTGTTTATCTATATCTTTTGAATCATTTCCTGCGGCATTTACAATTAACACATCTTTTTCAGCGGCATATTTAATAGCCTCATAGACCCATTGTACTTTAGGAGAATACCCTTTTCCAAAACTTGTATTTATTACTTTAGCTCCGTTGTCTACTGCATAACGAATTCCTAAAGCAACATCTTTGTCATATTCATCTCCATCTGGCACTACTCTTACGGCCATAATCTTAACGTTCGTCGCTACACCGTTCATTCCTATACCATTGTTTCTAGTTGCTGCAACAATTCCAGAAACGTGCGTCCCATGAGATTCATCTTTTGAAGAATGTCCAGACTTATTATCTCCATAAATTTTTGTGCTCATCGAGTTTTCATCATCATTCAACACACTTCTATACTCTTTTTTAAGAGCATCGCCTTTTAACAAGTCATCTGCATTAGAAACAAGATCCGTTAATTCATCAATAGCTTCTTGTAATGATGATAACCCTAAATCAAACATTTGATTTGCAATAGCAACACTTTTTGCCATTTCAGGGTCAGAAGCATCAATAGAACTCAGGTCTTCTTTTTTATATTTCTTCTTGTTCAACTTCTTTGCAATACTTGTATTTGCAAACGTTACAGCTTGTAAAATTTGACCATATCGTTGTTTATTTGACGTTGCTTCTTTCACCTTTTTATCATAGGCTTCCTTTGCTCTTTTGTATGTTTTTTCATCAGCAAGTTTAGGACCCTTTACTATTCTATACAACTCTGCATTTTCTTTGTAAATTTTCCCTAAAAAGTTCCATCCATTGACATCATCTATAAACCCATTTTTGTCATCATCAATCCCATTCCCTGCAATTTCATTTGGATTTACCCAGGCAACACCTTTTAAATCTTCATGCTCTAAGTCTGTTCCAGAATCAACAACAGCAACAATAACCTGTATTCCTTTTTTTCCTTCTAAAAATTGATATGCTTTGTTCACACTCATTCCCGGAATAGAATCTTGCACTAAATCTGCATGGCCCCAAGATTTTTTCTCGGTTTCTGTCAATGCGGATTTTTTCTCAACAGCTGCAATAGTAACTTCAGATCCTTTTGGAACTGCTATTGTACTAATAGTCTTACAACTTGTTAGCGTAATTGCTACCAATAGTGTATACAACACTGGCTTCATTATTCTCATAATCTCTCTAATTAAATATATCTGTAAATTTATACGTGTCTTTTAATCTCACTCCTTTCTCAGTATGTTTTACCGTACACAATTCTGTATTAGAATCATGTTCTAAAAAAAGGAAATATTCATGATCGGCAGCTTCATTTAAAAACTGTTCTTTTTCTCTAATAGTCAACAAAGGTCTGGTATCATACCCCATTACATAAGGCAGTGGAATATGACCTGTTGTAGGTAATAAATCTGCCATAAAAACAATTGTTTTCTCCTTGTAATTAATCTTTGGTAGCATTTGTTTTTCTGTATGACCATCCATTGTTAAAACATCAAAACCCAATTGTTTATTTGGGTTTAAGTCTACAAAATTTAATTGACCACTTTCTTGCATGGGTAGAATGTTCTCTTTCAGAAAAGATGCTTTTTCTCTTGGATTAGGGTCTGTAGCCCAGTTCCAATGATTCTCATTACTCCAAAATTTTGCGTTTTTAAAGGCAGGTTCATAGCCTGTTTTGTCTTTATTCCATTGGATAGAACCTCCACAATGGTCAAAATGTAAGTGTGTTAAAAAAACATCAGTAATATCATCTCTATGAAAGCCGAATTTAGCCAATGAAGTATCTAGAGAAAAATCTCCGTACAAATAGTAATACCCAAAAAATTTCTCTGATTGTTTCGACCCAAGACCCGTATCGATGAGGATTAAGCGATTGCCGTCTTCAATTAGCATGCAACGCATGCTCATCGAGATTAAATTATTAGAATCTGCAGGGTTTGTTCTTTGCCAAATAGACTTAGGAACCACACCGAACATTGCACCTCCGTCTAGCTTAAAATTTCCTGTTTCTATTGGGTAAATTTTCATGGAACACAAAGATGCAGAAAAAAGCTGAATATTATGTTAACAAATATCTTAAAAAAGGACATTGATTTATGATCATAAAAAAAGCGGTACTTACTAGTACCGCTTAGTGATAATTACAAAAAATTCCCCCAAATTTTATTGCTATTAATATCTATTTCAAAGGAACAATGTTTTCCTGTTTTTCAAACATATTATTCGATGTGAAAACAAAGACCTTCGATGAATGACATTTTTCAACCGTTTAACGGCTCAGCCACCTTCTTCTTACTTTCTCTACGACAAAAATTACCACGATTATTATTCCAGACAAGATTAAAATATACTCTACATCCATCATGAATGTTGATGTTTCTTGTGGTGGCATAATTTGTAGAAGTTTCATCTTATTAATTTTTAACCCTTGTGCAATTAGTAAGTAAAAAGCAGCTAATAAGGTGACGATAGGCACTGCTATCAATATTGCTACAATTATTTTTTGAAAAAAATTGAAGTCTTTGGTTTTTTGAAACCAAACATACCATGCTACTACTTTGTTACTAAATGAACTTTCGTTTGTTGTGTAATTTTTTATCCCCATAATAATTACTGTTTTAGATTAATACTACTTAAAGCTACTTATTATCCTAGTTATTTACCCTCATTTTTCGGTCAATGGCAGGTTAACTTCGACGAATGGTTTCGTTTTTTATCTAAGTGAATTTAAAGCACTTACATTATTTTTAGTTTGTAAATGTCCCATCCCATTGAAATTCATCAGTTGTTGGGTCTTGATCTCCAAAATAAATTATGTCATCAGTAGTTAATTGATTATTTCCAATAATATATTCATACGTAGTAGACGTTGTCGTATTTGGCGTTAGTATTTGAGATGAGATATGCAACTTATTAGACCCTCCTGTAAAAGATTTCTGAACAACTAATTTGTATTGATTCGGATTGGGAACCCCATTATATACTTGAAAATCATCATTTGGGACTATATTTCCAGAAGAATCTGAGGCGCTGTCTATTTGAATAAAGGAACTCGTATCTATTGCTCCTGGTTCTGACGCTGTTATTTGAAATATCGCATCATTAAAATCATTATCTCCATTTGGAACTGAAATATCTTCAAAAGCAATGATTGTAGAATTACAGGTAGTGTCATAGAATAGTAAACTTTGCTGCACTCCACTCTCATTGAATTCAATATCTGTATGCTGCGTATAATATCCATCAGTTATTTGACCATTTACCCATCCATTAGCAATTAAAAAAAAGCTAATTACAGTTCCTGGCTCAAAAGTTCCTAGAAGCCTCATTGTATTCCCTCGAATCAACCCTCCTCCTGATCCTTCTGCTGACGCATTTGGAAATATGACGATTTTGTTTAATTGTTCTTCTGACGTAGGAATAGTGCCTTCTTGATAGGTGTAATATCCTAATACGTTTTTATATCCTGCTCCTTCATCAACAAAAGTTAAGTACAATTCTGTTTCTTCAGTTACAGTTAAGTTTTTAATAGGGTTGGTAAAAAATTCAGGATGCAATTCCATTACGTTTTGTTGCTCTGGCAAAATATTGGCATAAATGTTTGGCAAGAGTGTGCTACACACAACTTCATCTTCTTCTAATCCATCCGGAACACCAATATCATTATACGTTGTAATTGTTGTGTACTCGTCTTTTTCTCTTTTTCTCAAAATTTTAAACCCTCCCCCTCCTTTAGCGACAAACACCCATTCTCCATCCGCAATAATAAAGTTTGCAGAAGCACCTTCTTCATCCATATCCCAATAAAAAAACGGTTCAATTTCTGCTCCAGAATCTGGGTGTGGAGAGATTGAAATTCCATCAGAACCATTTGCGGCATAGATATAATCATTATCAGTTGTCACCCCATTTGTATTCCCTACGACTAGCATGGTTTCTTTTGATTCGGAAAGTATAGATCCACTAGTTACATCAACCAACGCTATTCCATTTTTCCCTTTGGCTACATATAAATAATTGTTGTTTACTGGAGAAAACTCCATGGTTGATTTACCTCTATAAGTCTCAACAACATTTTGATGAAAAATTGACCCAATATTATAAGCAGTGGTATTTAATATTGGCTTTACATCACCTACTCTAATTGAAGCATTATCTCCCGTAACTAGACTGACTACTTTCGAGTTATTTGTATGTCCATTTACAGCAACATATTTTGCATTCTCATAACTTTCTGAAGATAAAGCTGTCAAATTATTTTTTCTCAGAACTACTGTTCCTCCGTAAGTTTTTCCAGATGTTACATACAAATAATTATTAGTAACACTAATTCCATTTGCTGAAGCAGATACTCCAGGTCCTTCAATAATATTAGAAAGATTTACTCTTTCATAGCTCTCGGTAAACAAACCATCTACTGATTCTATCTCTATAACCTGAGCGCCATGATTTACATCAGACACGGCTAACCATACTTTTCTTGAAGCTACACTTCCTTCAAAATCTGAAACCACTGCGTTGATATCTGCTTGTAAAAAAGAAGCTTGACTAATAATTGATGGAAAATTCGGATTATAAAGGTCGATAATTTCAACAGCTCCTACATGATTGTTACCTTGTCTATGGTAACTTACATAAGCTTTGTTATCAGCCAATGAAATATGT
>JAESUF010000324.1 GCA_016763215.1 Flavobacteriaceae bacterium | reverse complement strand
GATATCTGACCTTAGATCCAGCGTCTTATTATGTTTCTGAGGTACCAGTAAGTATTGATGGTTTGTCTATTCTACTATTAAATATAGGCACCTTGATTTTATGTTTCTTAATGTTAATCATTCCTTCTATTATTATCACAAAAATACAGCCTTCAAAATCCATTAGATTCGCGTAGGAAGTTCCGTGTTTAAATAGGAATCTTGCCATTACTATCTCTGAAATATTTTGTTTCTTTGCATCACAATTTTGAACTGAATGAACTACGCAAAAAACATCCTAGAAACAATAGGGAATACCCCATTAGTAAAACTAAATTCTGTAACTGCTGAAGTTGATGCTTTGGTATTAGCAAAGGTGGAAACTTTCAATCCTGGAAATTCTATAAAAGATAGAATGGCTTTGAAAATGATTGAAGATGCTGAAGCGGATGGCAGCTTACAACCAGGAGGAACAATTATTGAAGGAACTTCTGGGAACACAGGAATGGGATTGGCTTTGGCTGCTATTGTAAAAGGGTACAAATGTATTTTTGTAATCTCTGACAAGCAGTCTAAGGAAAAAATGGACATTTTAAGAGCTGTAGGAGCAGAGGTTATCGTTTGTCCTACCAATGTTGAACCTGAAGATCCAAGATCGTATTATTCAGTATCAAAAAGATTAGGGAAAGAGACACCAAACTCTTGGTATGTCAATCAGTATGACAATCCATCGAATGCAATTACACATTATGAGCAAACGGGACCTGAGATTTGGAAACAAACTGAAGGGAAAATCACTCATTTTGTAGTAGGAGTAGGTACGGGAGGAACGATCTCTGGTACAGCAAAGTATTTAAAAGAACAAAATCCAGCGATTAAAATTTGGGGAATAGATACTTACGGTTCTGTCTTTAAAAAATACCATGAAACGGGTGTTTTTGATGAGAACGAAATCTATCCATACATTACGGAGGGAATAGGAGAAGATATTTTACCTAAGAATGTAGATTTCAGTTTGATTGATGGGTTTACGAAAGTAACAGATAAAGATGCTGCGGTTTATACAAGAAAAATCGCCAGAGAAGAAGGAATCTTTGTGGGAAATTCTGCGGGTTCTGCGATTAAAGGAATCTTACAATTGAAAGAGCATTTTACGAAAGATGATGTTGTTGTTGTATTGTTTCATGATCATGGTAGTAGATATGTAGGTAAAATGTTTAATGACGATTGGATGCGTGATCGTGGTTTCTTAGAAGATGAAATTACTACAGCTTCAGATTTAATTAAAGATCATGCCGATAAGCCGTTATTAAAAGTAAGAACTGAAGAATTAGTTTCTCATGCTATTGAGAGAATGCGGGAATTCAAAATTTCTCAGATTCCAGTTGAAGATGTGACTGGTTTTGTAGGATCAGTAGATGAGACTGCTTTATTGCATCACTATTTAGAAGATAAAAACATTGCTGAAAAGCCTATTAGAGAAGTAATGGGAGCTGCATATCCAATTGTAGCGGCGAATGCTTCCATAGATAAAGTTTCAAAATTGATTACCAGAGACAATCAAGCTGTCTTGGTAGATTTAGGAAATGGGAAACATCACATCATTACAAAGTACGATATTATTAATGCAATTTAATTTGCAGAGAGTGCATAAAAAAGGAGCTGTATAGCTCCTTTTTTTATTTCTAACATCCACACCAAATACTAATAATGCTTTCTGTTTTGGTTTGTTCAATTTTATAATAGCAGCCAGCTTCTTTGTCTTTAGGTCCATATTCGGTACCGTTTATATACCAAACATTTAGAATTTCGTCTACTTCGGAAGCATGCATAAGCTCAATCCATTTTTTTAGATTGACGAGAGAAGTCTTTTGAAAAGTAATTTTTTCTGTTTTAGGTGCTGCTTCTCCACATTCATAAAGAGTGTATTCAATATTAAATTCAAATTTTTTCGTAAATCCGCATTCTTGGTTATTGAACTCAGGATCCGTTTTGATTGCCGTTTTTGCTGAAGTTTCTTTATAATTTCTTTCCAAATATGTCAGTACGATATTCATTCCATAGTCACTTTTTAAAAACTCTTGTTTCAATTTTAGTGTGTCTGGATTTTTTAAAACAAAAGTATTCTGAGCGAACGCAATTGAGCTACAAAAAATAAAAAATAGTAGTAATCGAAATAATTTCATGCCTTAAAGATAAAAAAATAGAATCATTTAAGATTCCTATCTTTATCAAAATCAATTAACCCAATCCGTATGAAAATTTTTAAAATTATTCTTTTTGCAGTTCTTATCGTTTCTTGTAAAAACGATCAGTCAAAGGAAGATGAGAACAACCCAATGGGGTATTCCGATGAAATCTTAATAAAAGCGAAAGAAATTCATAAGAGAGTACTGGTTTTAGATACCCATGTAGATATTAACGTATCTAATTTCACGGATGAAAAAAATTACACGCAAGAGCTTGGAAATCAAGTCAACCTTCCTACTATGGAAAAAGGAGGCTTGGATGTCGCTTGGTTTATAGTGTATACAGGTCAAGGAGATTTAACAGAAGAAGGATATGATAAAGCCTATAAGAATGCGATGAGTAAGTTTGAAGCAATTCATAAACTTACAGAGGACATTGCTCCAGATAGAATTGAATTGGCAGTCTCGTCTAAACAAGCAAGAGCTATTAATGCTTCTGGAAAAAAAGTGGCCATGATTGGAGTTGAGAATGCATATCCAATCGGTACAGATATTTCTAGAGTAAAACAATTTTATGATTTAGGAGCTCGATATATGTCGCTGTCACACAATGGCCATAGTCAGTTTTGTGATTCTAATACAGGAGAGAAAGATAGCCTATGGGTAGATAAGGGAGTGAGTGATTTAGGAAAAAAAATTATTATAGAGATGAATAAATGGGGAGTTATGATTGATGTTTCCCACCCATCAAAACAATCGATGAAAGATATGATTGCTTTGTCTAAAGCACCAATTATCGCCTCTCATTCATCGGCAAGAGCATTGTGTAGTCACAGTAGGAATTTGGATGATGAACAGTTACAATGGCTGAAAGAAAATAATGGTGTGGTACAGACAGTGGCATTTAGTTCTTATGTAAATACGGAAAAACACAATGCACATGCCAAAGCACTCTCTGGAGTCGTAAAAGAGCTAGCCAAAAAACAAAAATTTGAAATTTTACCATGGGGAGATGTTCGAAAAATGGAGGAAGAAAAAGCTCAAGCTTATTTGACTTCTTATAGAAAAATAACAAAAGAAGCGAAAGCAACGATGGGAGATACTGATACAAAACCAGTAGATGTCGCTGATTTTGTAAATCATATTGATTATTTAATTGAGAAAATTGGCATCGATCATGTAGGAATCAGTTCAGATTTTGACGGTGGAGGTGGCGTTTATGGTTGGAATGATGCATCTGAAACATTGAATGTAACCGCAGAATTGGTGAAAAGAGGATATACAGAAGCGCAAATAGCACAATTATGGAGTGGTAACTTACTAAGAGTATTGGACGATGTAGAAAAAGTAGCAAAGCAAATTCAAGCCGGAGAATAAAAAATTAAAGGTAATAGATAGAAAACAGTAAAGTATACCCCTCTTTTTATTAAGAGGTATACAATATTGTGGTTTATAATATGGATCATTTATTTACAAATAAATTTTATTGCTTTGTCATTAGTATTCCTTCATCATTTGGAAAAACGGGATTTACTGAGGCTGTACAACTAGACGGTTGTGATCCCTTATGTATATATACAAAGTATGCTTGTGTACCTTGCGTATTATTTTTAATATAGAGAGAAACATAGCCATTGTCACCACACTCAGTATTCTCCCCTTCGTAATGAAAGGAGTAAATACGGGAACTTCGATATGCTTCCTTATACATTATGGCATAACTATCATCTGGTAAATTTTTCTCTTCCCTAAAAATAGGGAGAGGCTATAACAAGATGATTACATTATAATAACTTGATTTTGTGACCTATGTATTAGTTGGTTTTGTGCAATAAGGAAGGAGAATCTTTGCTTATTATCATTTCTTAAAAAGTGTTGGATTAAAAAATGGTATTAGAAATACAAGGAGAAAAAGGAGTGTAAATTTTTGATATATACACAAAAACCAAAAGCCATCTCCCCAGATGGCTTTTGTAATCAACTAATTCAAATAATTTACACAATGAAACAATTTTACTTGTTCGGAAAGGGTATTCCAAGTATCGTGCCAAAATGAATTATAAAGTGTTTTTTTGTTAAAACGATGTGATTTTTATTTTTTTTTAACATTTGAAGCCAAAATACTAAGAATATGTTAAAAATAATTGCTTTTAAATATTAAAATAAATAGAGTTTCCT
>JAESUF010000323.1 GCA_016763215.1 Flavobacteriaceae bacterium | reverse complement strand
CGCGTACAATTCCGAAACCATAATGCATTACCGCTGTACACACTTGAACAGATGTTGCGCCTAATAAAATAAATTCAACAACATCTCGCCAAGTTTCGATACCTCCAATTCCCGAAAGTGGAACTTTTGATATTTCTGGATGTTGCGCTAAGTCTTTTAACATGTGCATCGCAATAGGTTTTACTGCTGGCCCACAATAACCACCGTTTGAACCTTTACCATCAACAACAGGATATGGAGCATAGGAATCTAAATCAATACCGATAATACTCTTAATGGTATTGATTAAAGAAATAGAATCTGTTCCTCCTTGAACTGCCGCCAAACCTGGATCTATAATATGAGAAATGTTAGGTGATAATTTTGTAATTACAGGAATGTTTGCAGCTTCTTTTACCCATTCTACAATGGTTTTTAAAACCTCAGGTTCCTGTCCTACAGCCGAACCCATTCCTCGTTCACACATCCCGTGAGGACAACCAAAATTTAATTCAATTCCATCTGCTCCAGCATTCTCTACATCTTTAATAATTTGTTCCCATTCGGCACGACTTTCTACCATTAAGGAGGCTATCACAGCATGATCTGGAAAGTATTTTTTTACTTCTTCAATCTCTCTTAGATTATCAGCCAAAGGCCTATCGGTAATCAGTTCAATATTATTGAACCCCATCATTCGAGTGTTGCGATAACTTACAGAACCATATCTACTGGATACATTGACTACTGGAACCCCTAAGGTTTTCCATACAGCGCCACCCCAGCCAGCTTCAAAAGCTTTCATAATTTGATATCCTGAATTTGTTGGGGGTGCAGAAGCTAGCCAAAACGGGTTTGGAGCTTTAATGCCTCCGAAGTCTATCGATAAATCTATCATGCCTTTTTTTATTTAGTTAACCAATTATGAATTCCTCTTGCCGCCATTTTTCCATCATAAGCTGCATTTACAACTTCAGCACCGCCATTAATAGCATCTCCTCCAGCAAAGTAGATGGGATTTGAGGTTTGAAATTCATCATTGGTTTTAATTCTTGTTTTCGAGTCTATTTCTAATCCATCTATCATCCTATATAAATGACCTTGTTTTGCTTGACCAGTGGCTTTGATAACCATGTCACATGCTACGATAATGTATTATTCATATCGGTTTGAAGTTTCCCTTCTATCATTTCTGTTTTAGCGAATTTTACACCTTCAACACTTCCATTCCCAACAATGGCAATTGGGGTAGCGTTAAACAAACTGTTTACACCAGCACTAATGGCTAAATCATATTCGAAACCATAAGCGCCCATTTTCTCTTTAGAATTTCGATAGGCTAAAATTGTTTCTTCTGCACCCATTCTTGCGGCTTCAGAAGCTGCATCCATAGCGGTATTTCCACCACCGATAACCACAACTTTTTCGGGAACTTTTATCTGGTGATGTTTCATGCGTAATTCTTCAATAAATTCAACGGCGCCAATAACCCCTTTTTTATCTTCGCCTTCAATCTGTAACGTGGCTGTTTTTCCTAGTCCGACCCCTAAAAAGATAGCATCATATTTCTGTTCTAATTTTTTTATAGCAGAAGTAGTATCAATGACCGTATTGTAAATAATATTGAAACCAAGTTGACTCTGTAAGTAGTCTACTTCTTTTAAAACTTCTTCATTGGTGATTTTATAAGGTGCAATCCCATAGACTGTAAGCCCAGAAGGTTTTTCTTTAGCTTCAAAGATATCGACGTCATAACCTAAAACTCTGGCTTCGCTAGCACAAGCAATTCCAGCTGGCCCAGCACCAATAATGGCGATTTTTTTTCCGTTAGGTTCACCTGTTTTGAAAATTTCTTTTCCAGCATCAATGGTTTTGTTGGTTGCATAATTTTGTAGTCGACCTATCTGAATAGGCGGAACATCTTGATGATTGTACACACAAGCCCCTTCACAAAGAACTCCTGTTGGACAAACAATACCACAAGCATTTCCGAGCCAGTTGGCATCAAAAATAGTTTTGGAAGCTCCGGTGATATTATCTGTATGTATTTGCTTGATGAACAGCGGGATATCTATACTTGTAGGGCATGCTTGAATACAAGGAGCATCATAACAGAATAGACAGCGAGAACTTTCGTAATACGCTTCGGTATCATTCATTAAAGGGTTTTTCTGCTTGAAATTCTTGTTGAATTCCGCTTCAGTTGTTGGTCTTCTATATTCTGCCATTATAGGAATTATAAGTTTTAAGTTATGAGTTTAACGTTTGATCTTGTGAAAACTCATAACTCACCATTCTTAATTTTAACATTAAAGTTCTGTGAGCTTACCATAAGTTTCAGGTCTTCTGTCTCTATAAAATTGCCAGGTAGATCGTACTTCATCAATAAGATCTAAATCAAATTCGGCAACTAATAATTCATCATCATCACGAGAAGCTTCTTTAAATATCTGACCTCTTGGATCTACGAAATACGATTGTCCGTAAAATTTACCAAGATTCCATGGTTTCTCTTCTCCAACGCGATTAATACATCCCATAAAATAACCATTGGCAGCAGCATGTGCCGGTTGTTCTAGTTTCCATAAATATTCACTTAATCCAGCTACCGTAGCAGAAGGGTTGTAAACGATTTCGGCTCCATTTAAGACTAAAACTCTTGCACCGTCAGGGAAATGTCTATCATAGCAGATGTAAACACCCACTTTTGCATATTTAGTTTGGAATACAGGATATCCTAAATTACCAGGTTTGAAAAAGAACTTTTCCCAAAAACCTGAAGTATGTGGAATGTGGTTTTTTCGATATTTTCCTAGATATGTTCCATCTGCATCAATTACTGCGGCAGTATTATATAAGATGCCCGCTTGTTCTTTTTCATAGATAGGAACAATAATTACCATATCGTATTTTTTTGCCAAGACTTGCATTTTTTCGGTAGTTGGCCCCGGAACAGTTTCTGCTGAAGCATACCATTTTCGATCTTGTCCAGGACAGAAATAAGGAGTATTAAAAATTTCTTGTAAACAGAGTATTTGTACACCATGTCGACCCGCTTCTTCAATATATGGAATGTGCTTGTCATACATTGCATCCATAATTTCTTGAATTGTTCCTTCTCCTTCCGTTATAGGAAGACTCATTTGTATCAATCCTGATTTTACTTTTCTTGACATAATATTTTATTTAAATAGGCCTCGACGCCGCTCGACCTGACATTCATTTTATTTTTGTCTCCTCGGACGCTGTCGAGAGGTTGTGTTTTTTTTAGATGACTGTTTTAGAGGTTTTCCCTCTTGGGATAAATTGTCCGTGACCAGTACTTAATTTACGTTCTTCATTTTCGATGGCTACTTTTCCTCTTAGAATTACGACTTCTGTTTTACCTGTTACTTTTTGACCTTCATATCCTGAATAATCACAGTTCATATGATGCGTTTCAACAGAGATAATATGTTCCTTTTTTGGATTGAAAATGACAATATCAGCATCACTACCTATTGCAATAGTTCCTTTTCTTGGATACATTCCGAAGATCTTAGCTGCATTGGTAGAGCTGACTTCTACGTATTTGGTTACGGATATTTTTCCTTGGTGAACTCCTTCAGAAAACAATAGCTCCATGCGATGTTCGATGCCTGGATGCCCATTAGGAATCTTTGAAAAATCGTCTTTACCCATTTTTTTCTGCTCCCACATAAACGGACAATGATCTGTTCCAACGACTTGTATCAACCCTT
>JAESUF010000322.1 GCA_016763215.1 Flavobacteriaceae bacterium | reverse complement strand
GCAACTGTCCCAACAATTCCTTTACCCATTGGGATCTCTATTCTATTTAAAATTTCGTTATTCAATGCTTTTTTATCACCATAGGCTGCAATTTGATTCAACTCTTGCTTTTCTTTATCTAATAAATAAATAACACAATCTTCAAACCCCAAAAGGCCAATGGTGTTTTTGGTAATTTCCCATGCAATATCATAGATGTTGGTTTTCCCTAAAATTGAAGCCATCAAGTTATTTAAGGCTTCTAATAACGATCCTTGTTTTAGTTCTTCCGTAATATCTTCAATCAAGGCGACTAGATATTTTACAGAGCCGTCAATTCTTCTTACTGCTCCAACATTGGTTTTTGCCCAAATGATCCTACCAGATTTTGATCGATATCGTTTGTTGATACTAAAATGATCAATATTTCCAGAACTCAATTCTTTCATGAATTTCATGGACTCTTCTACATCATCCTTTAAGGATACATCTTTTACTGTAAGCTCTGCAAGTTCTTCTTCAGAATATTCAATTAGTTTTTGAAACGCTTTATTTGACATTACAATCTTTCCTTGGTCTGACAATACAATCCCTAGTGAAGAATTATCAATAATTGCATCTAATTGTTGTTTCTGAGCTACAAAAGCTTCTTGCCCTTCTTTGGCCGCTGTAATATCTCTAACTATTCCGTGAGCAAAAGTAGGATTCCCTTTAGTATCAGGGACAATACTTGAATTGATTTGTACCCATTTTATTTCCTTGGACTTGGTGTAAATTCTAGACTGAAAATTCTTATAAGTCCCCGTTTGAATTAATTGATTAAAAGAGGCATACGCGTATTCATAATCTTCTTCGTAAAGAATTTTTGAAACATTGAATTTTTCCTTTTTGATATCATATCCGAAAAATTCTATTGCGGGTTGATTCATTTTCAGAACATTCCCATATAAATCCATTAAGATATAAGAATCAATAATATTGTCGAAAATACCCTGAAACTCAATAGTTTGCTCATCTATTACTTTAGATAAGTTATTGTTTATTTCTTCGAGTTCAAAATTCTTATCAATAAGGTCTAATGATCTTTGTTCAAGAACCCTTTCAGCTTCTTTGCGGGCAAGTCTCTCTCTTTCAAGTGCTTTCTGAAGTATGTCAATTTTTTCTTGACTCATTTTTTAAAATTACAAACTTTACGTCAGAACTCTCATCATTTATCTTTACTAGTTTTAAAAATTTAGCAGACACTATATATTTACTCTGAAATTAATTCATTACTCGTCCAATACCCGATAAGGTTGCTGATTTTTTCTTGATAGTCTTCGTAACGCAATGGTTTTATGATATAGCCAGATACTCCAACTTCATAACACCTCTTAATATCGTTATGATTATCTGATGTAGACATTACTACTATTGGAATATATTGTACCGTTTTATTTAATTTAAGAATTTTCAAGAACTCATCCCCATTAATTTTCGGCATATTCAAATCCAATATAATTAGATCCGGTAACTCTATCTGATCGAGTATTTCTAAGGCTATTTCCCCATTTTCAGCTTCAATAATTGTATGATTTCCTAGTTTAGAAGAAACTTTAGCGAATTTCATTCGTTCAATTTCATCATCTTCTATTAACAGAATTTTTAATTTTTTCATTATTAAGATTAGATTTCTGGTGCAAAAGTTACTAAAAAAGAACAGATAAAATTAGGCTTTAGTTTAATGGAAGAGAAACATCGACGAATGGTATACTTTGGACGATAAATGAAAAAGCACCGAAATTTCGGTGCTTTGAGGTGTCGAGCGGATTCGAACCGCTGTAGATGGTGTTGCAGACCACTGCCTAGCCACTCGGCCACGACACCTTATACGGATTGCAAATTTACATCATTTATCTTTTAATCCAAGCTTTTTATTGGTTCCGTTTTTTGGAGAGAATAATGACTACTTCTTCTACATTGCCCCCTATAGGCGGATTCATCTTTGCTACTTTTACTGTAGCTTCTTCTATTAAAGTTAGTTCTTTAAAAAAACGAATCAAAATTCGCTCGCCTACTTCTTCTAATAACTTAGAACGAACAGCCATTTCTTCTTTTACAATATGATTTAAGTGAACATAATCTACCGTGTCAGACAATTCGTCTGTTTGAGATGATTTTGATAAATCAGCCAACACTTCTACATCTACCCGATACCAAGAACCTATTTTTGCTTCTTCGTCTAAGCACCCGTGATTGGAATACAACTTAATGTTATTGACTTGTATTTTCCCCATAACCATACCTTTTTTTCAGCTTGTTTTAAAAAGGCAAAATTAAGATAAATATACAAGTATATAAACTATATGTAAAGCGTAAATTAATTCGCTAATTTTCATTAATTTTGCGCTTTCAATTTTAGTTAATTTTACATGTCTGAAGAAAAAAAATCGCTCAATTTTTTAGAGCAAATCATTGAAGAAGATTTGGCAAATGGAATGCCGAAAGAAAACTTACGTTTTCGTTTTCCTCCAGAACCAAATGGTTACTTACATATTGGCCATACAAAGGCCATCGGAATCAGTTTTGGTCTAGGGATTAAGTACAACGCACCTGTTAATCTTCGTTTTGACGATACCAACCCTGCAAAAGAAGAACAAAAATATGTAGACGCCATCAAGAGAGATATTACTTGGCTAGGTTATAACTGGGCAAACGAATGTTATTCTTCAGATTATTTTCAGCAACTATATGATTGGGCAGTACAATTAATTAAGGATGATAAGGCGTATATAGATAGCCAATCTTCCGAAGATATGAGAATGCAAAAAGGAACTCCAACAGAAATTGGCACAAATAGTCCTTTTAGAAATAGATCTGTTGAAGAAAATTTAAACTTATTTCTTCAAATGAAAAATGGTGATTTTGATGAAGGTACTCATGTACTACGTGCAAAAATCGATATGGCTTCCCCAAATATGTTGCTTAGAGATCCGTTGATGTATCGAGTATTAAAAAAATCACATCACAGAACAGGAACTGATTGGTGCATTTATCCAATGTATGACTGGACACATGGAGAAAGTGACTATATAGAACAAATTTCGCATTCATTGTGTTCTTTAGAGTTTAGACCTCACAGAGAATTGTACGATTGGTTTAGAGATAACGTGTATGAATACAGTAAATCTACCTATACTTTTGCGCCAAAACAACGGGAGTTTTCTCGTTTAAACTTAAGCTATACCATTATGAGTAAGCGTAAGTTATTAACATTGGTAGAACAAAATGT
>JAESUF010000321.1 GCA_016763215.1 Flavobacteriaceae bacterium | reverse complement strand
TTACATCATAAGTTTCCCCTGGAGTTGAATCCGAACCTTCATAGATATCATCAAGTCCATCTCCATCAGAATCCGTTCCTAAAGATCCTGGATTGAGTGTAATTCCACTCTCATCAGCATCTGTAGTTCCATCATTGTCAGCATCGGTATCTCTATAATCAGGTTCATCGGTCCCGTCAAAATTGTTAGGGTCTAATCCCGTTGCTGTAAATGTATCGTTGTTTTCATAGTTGAGATCCACCCCATTGAGACCAATTGTTCCAGAAGGAGCAGTATACCCTTGAGTAGTTTGAGCTTCTACATTATCAGGAATTCCATCATCATCAGTATCAATATCTAAATAATCTGGTGTTGTGTCTGTTGCTGTAGTTACTATAGGGATTATTATACTTGTAGCACCAGGAGTATCGTTGTCTTCATAAATACTAAACAAACCATTGGCTCCAACTGCAGCAGCAATCCCAGTTGTAGGAGGTGCTAAAAAACTAGCAGTTGTTTGTGCTTCTACATTGTCTAAAATACCATCCCCATCAGAATCCATGTCTAATGAATTGACAATTCCATCACCATCAAAGTCACAAATTCTTGTAGCTTCGAATTCAATTCGAGAAAGAGACCATGTTTCTGAATCAGAATAACGAACTGCATCCATCAAACCAGCATAATTTCCTGTAATTCCTGAGGCATTATTATTTTGTACTTGACCACCTAATCCACCATCATCTGTATGATTTCCTAAATTTGCGAAACCTGCTGTTGCTGAACTAGAAGCAACTCCATCAATATAAACAATCATGGTTCCATTATCAAATGTTCCTGCTATGTGATGCCATAAATTATCAATTGTTAAAGTTGTAGGATGAGTAATATCGGTTTGAGTACCAGCCCCACCTAACCTAGCAGACATAGTTAATGTTCCACCATTAAGCCATATAACTAAACCATTGGTTCCACCTCCTTCTTCATGGATAATTCGTGTTCCAGAAACAGAAGTTGGCCTAATCCAAGCTGAGAAGCTAACATTGGTATAAGGTAGCTCAAGAAAACCACCATCTTGACTATATCGAATAATATCTGTAGTTCCATTGAAGCTAGCTGAATGTGTTCCTTGAATAGCTGTAGTGGAGAATGTAGGAGAAGTTCCTAATCCAGTTCGTTCATTATGCCCATTACCAGATATATCATTCGTATTATTGTCTAAAGTCCAAAATGCTTCTGGAGTAGTGTCAAACTGTGCTGTTGGATTCGAACAAGAATCTTCTACAGTATCTAAAATACCATCATTATCATCGTCAATATCTACAGAATCTATAATACCATCACCATCAGTATCGATACCTGAAAGTGTATCTCTATAATCTACATCACCTCCAGAATCTACATCACTGTCGTCATCTGGTAAGTCTGTTGACGGTGTATTTATTTCATCGTTAGGGTCAACATCATTTGTGTTACCTCCCTCAAAATTATCATCCAATCCATCACCATCAGTATCTGTACCACTTACGGTGTTGTCAGGGTCGCCATTTTCTTCAATGTCTGGTGTTCCATCATCATCAGAATCTGTGTCTCTAAAGTCAGGTTCTCCAGTACCATCTGTGCCTACTAAAGAAGAATTTAAACCAATGGAAGAGAACGAGTCTGTAAAATCGTAAGCACTGTCTAAACCATTCGCGCCTGGAACTCCATTTGGAGCTACATATCCTACGGTAGTTTGTGCTTCTACATTGTCTGGAATTCCGTCATTATCCGCATCAATATCTTTATAATCTGGACTTGAATCACTATCTGAGTTCACTGGGATTATTTCTACGCCAGTAATAGCTCCACAAGGAGCACAATCTGTATCGTACGCATCATCTAAACCATCGCTATCAGTATCAACACCAGATAATGGGATGTAGCCAGCTGTAGTTTGCGCTTCTAAATTATCTGTAATTCCGTCATTATCAGAATCCAAATCTAAGTGATCTGGAACTCCATCTCCATCATGATCTAAACTAGACCAGGTTCCATTAGCATTTAAGGTATCACCTCCAATACCAGTTACATAATCAGCATCTTGGTAGTTAGGTGTTCCGTCAGAGTCATCATCTGCAGAAGGATCGCCATTCAAACATGAAAATAGATTCGCAGAGATTGTAAAAGGGGTAGAAGTAAAACCGCTACCAAAAGCAGGATTGTTCCCTAAAGCACTTGTTGTGTTGTATACTTCACTACCATCTACCAATACTCTAAAAAAGGATATTCCGTCTACAGCATCTGCTACAGAAAATCCATCTCCAAAAGCATCAATAACTTCCAAGGTGTAATCTCCTTCTACAGTGACAATCACTGAATTAGGTAAGGTTGGGTCAACGTTTATGGCTGTTCCTGCATAGTTTTCTGTTAGGATTATATTATTACTAGGATCTCTTAAATTCCAAGTAATGTCTTCAGACCATTCATCAAAATTAATTTCTACAGAAATTGTAGAATTTACGGTAATCCCAGGAGCAGTATTACACAGCTCTCTTGCATCTGTAATCCCATCATTATCATCATCTAAATCTATCGTGTCGGGAATTTTATCCCCATCAGAATCTAAACCAGTAACATCATCTCTATAATCTACATCACCTCCCGTATTTACATCACTATCTACATCAGGTAGATCAGTAGATGGAGTGGTTATATTGTCATTAACATCATAATTGGAGTTGTCGGCATCAAAATTATTATCCAATCCATCACCATCAGTATCTGAACCACTCAATACATTTCCTTCTCCATTTTCGTTGATATCAGTTATTCCATCATTATCTGAATCGCTATCACGATAATCAGGAAGATCTGCAATGTCTGTGTTTACAATTGTTATACCTGTTGGAGAATACGTATCTACATTTTCATAGGAAGAATCTACTCCATTTTCTCCTACATTTCCTGTTGGAGCTGTATATCCCAATGTTGTTTGTGCTTCAATATTATCCGGAATACCATCATCATCTGTATCAATATCTAAGTAATCTGGAGTAGTATCGTCATTTACTTGTCCAGAATCAAAGGCATTAGGTGTAATTCCAATGGATCCAGCAGATCCAGTAGTCGGTGTTGCATCATAAACATCAACCAAACCATCGTTGTCAGTATCTGTTGCATTAAAAGGAATAAAACCAGCATCGGTTTGTGATTCTACAATATCTAAAATTCCGTCATTATCTGAATCCAAGTCTAAGTGATTTGGAATACCATCTTCATCAAAATCAAATGCATCTGGGTACCCATCAGAATTAGAATCTGTATAGTCTGTTGTTGAGCCATCTCCCGTTCCATCATCATTTACATCTTGATAATTGGCAATTCCATCGCCATCTTCATCGCCGTTAGGATCATTTCCGCCACTTTCAACTGTATCTAAAATTCCATCGTTATCATCATCAAGATCAAATGTATCAGCAATTCCATCACCATCAGTATCTAAAACTTGTAAAGCAGAAACACCATCTACAGAGATATGTATCATTTCTACATCATTAATTACATTTCCAGCATTGGAATCAGCACCAGGAAAAATGGTGAACGTTTCACTCGTTGTACTCGCAATGAAAATAAGGGTGTTAATTCCCCATTGATTCCGACTTGAAGCGGGCATAATAATTGTTCTTCGAGGATTACTTCCTACTTGTATATCAAAATCTTCAATAAACTCACCAGCATAAGGTTCATTTCCGCCTACACCACCATCAAGATTCGTATTTGAAGTCATTGTATTAATGACCAATCTATAGGTAGTTCCAGGAGTTAACCCTGACATAGTAGTTGTTACATTTTCTTCAACACTTCCAGATGTACCCACATCACGGAGTGTTATCCAACGAACATCTCCTGTTGGAGGTAATGGTAGTGGAGCTGCGGTCCATGTTGCATTAGCTCCGTAAAATCCTTCCCCTCCAGCTTGATTTCTGTTGGAGATATCTGGTGTTCCATCTAAGTTTGGATCTGCATCTGCCCAACCTGTTGGGTTACAGTTACCACAAATCGCTGCAGAAGTACCAGTTCCTGGAATGGATTGAGCTGCCGTTTGTTGAATTGAAAATAATGTTGCGAATAAGAAAATAAGGAAAACAGATCCTAATTTATTGAACATAAATTTACCTCCTTTGAAAAGGTGCTTTGGTTTGTTGGTCATAATTAGTGAAAAATTAAGAAAGGGGGATCTTGTGCTACTTATTGGGAACAATGTAGTAGCCTGATTATCTGTAGGTTCGTTTGTAAATAATAATTTACTTATCGTCTCAGAGATACGCAAATTTAAATCTGTTTTTGTCTTCATTTAAGATGAAGGGGGACAAAAATATATACAAAGATAATTTATTTGTTTTAAATAATCGAAATAAATGAGTATGAATGGTATAGATAATTAAATAGTCGCTAGGTTTTTTAGTTATTTTAAATTTATAGTTTTACTAGGTAAACGTTTTTTTAAATAACTGTTACTAGTGGTTTTATCTATACTTGAGTGCGCTTTAATTTTTTTAATTTTA
>JAESUF010000320.1 GCA_016763215.1 Flavobacteriaceae bacterium | reverse complement strand
CTTGAGTATCTCACCATTTATACATTTTCAAAATTTCAAAGAGCCAATGGAGGGACTCGAACCCGCGACCTGCTGATTACAAATCAGCTGCTCTAGCCAGCTGAGCTACATCGGCTGTTTTTTAAACAAAAACAATCCGTTATTTCTAACGGACTGCAAATGTAATAAGTTTTTTTTATTTCTAAACCTTTTTGTATTCTTTTTTATACTTTTTATAAAGCTATAAAATCTCTTGATTTATCTTTTGTTTTTTTGAGCCTCCTCTTTAAGGAGTCTACACCAATACTAATGCCCTCCTCAAAACTTTTGCATTGCTTTTTTACTACCAATTCATTTCCAGGTATATTAATCTTTATTTCTGTAATTTTATTTTCTTTATCACTTGAATTTTCTACTTTCAAAAAAACTTCAGCATCTACTATTTTATCATAAAATTTAGAGAGTAAGATTACTTTCTTATCAATAAAATCTAATAAATCTGCTGAGGCGTTAAAATTAACTGATCGCGTATATACTTTCATAAGTCGTTATTATTAGTGCTCCTAGGATGAGCTTGGTTATATACTTTTTTTATTTGTTCCAAATTACTATGAGTGTAAACTTGGGTTGAGGCTAAACTTGAATGTCCTAGTAATTCTTTAACCGAATTTAAATCTGCTCCTTCGTTTAATAAATGTGTCGCAAAAGAATGCCTTAGTATATGAGGGCTTTTCTTGACTTTCGAAGAGACCTTACTAAAGTAATTATTTATAACTCTATAAACAAGTGTTTCGTAAATTTTGTTTCCTTTTTGAGTTAAAAACAAATAATTTTCTTTCTCTATTAATTCATTTCTGACCTCTAAGTACCTTTCTAAGGTTTTTAGCACACTAGCCAACAAAGGAATATATCGTTCCTTATTTCTTTTCCCTAGTACTTTTACCATCCTTTCTGAAAAGTTAATAGAATTAATCTTTAAATTCATTAACTCAGCTCTCCTCATTCCTGTAGAATAAAACAATTCAACAATCAATTTATTCCTTACCCCCTCAAAACTATCATCAATTTCAATCTCAGAAATTGCATTGTTTATTTCTTTTATAGAGAAAGGAACCTGAACTTCTTTTATTGTTTTTAACGCCTTATGATTGGCTAAAGGGTTATTCTCTATCTGTTTTGTTTTTCGAAGAAACCGATAAAACGATTTTAAAGAGCTCATTTTTCGATTTACACTCCTATTTGAAAGCTCACTATTTACCAAGCTAATCATCCATGATCTAATCTGAGAGTAATGAATATCTTTTAGATCTTCCTGATCATAAGTAACGGAACAAAAATCTTTAAATGACAACAGGTCATTTCTATAGGCAATGACTGTATGTTGAGAATATTTTTTCTCTAATGAAAGGTAGTCAAGAAAAGCATCTATATGCATCATAAATTACGAGTAGATAACTCAAAGTTAGTAAATACTATTCAATAAAAAACCCGTATCAATTGATACGGGTTTTTTTTATGTGTTTGAAAAAGTCTAACCGACTTCCTCTTGCGTTCTTAGTCTTTGAACATAAGATGCTTTAATCCTTTGAGCTCTTTTCGCTACAGATGGCTTTGTAAAGTGTTTTCTGTTACGTAAGTTCTTCATAGTCTTAGTACGATCAAATTTTCTTTTGAAACGTTTTAAAGCTCTATCTATATTCTCACCTTCTTTTACTGGTATGATTAACATATATTAGCACCTCCCTTCAATGTTCTCTAGTATTTAAAATTGGACTGCAAAGATACGAGGTTTTTTTAATTGACAATTAATAGTTTGTAATTATTTAGGAGCCCATACAGAATAGCTTTTTGGTGGCACCTGAATCTTTACCCACTTCCCTCCTTGGGTCACTGGCTCCCAACTAGAGTGCCCTGTGTAATCTTTTATTACAGTATTAGACCAATTGGTTTCTACCCAGCGTTCTTGCCAAGAATTTGAATTGTTTATGTAAACGACCAATCCATTATTATTGTACCCATTTCTGCGTGCAATATACTCGTCATTGTCCGTATACAAGTTTGTTGTGCTCCCGCCTGCTAAATTGTTATGAATCCAGATTAAATTATTTAATTTTCCTTTATCTAACCATTCTTCATAATCCTTATAAAATATAGCTGGATATCCTTCATGGGTTAAAATATAAGCATAGGCCAACATTTTACCATTAAATATATCGTCTGTATCATGATTGGCTACAAAAGTTACTGCTCTCATCGAGTTTCTCTTCCATAACATATCGTCATTCAATCTATTTAAATCATTTCCATCAAAAGCAGCATCCATTGCATAGTAGCAAGCAAAGTCAAATGCACTAACTTCTGCTTGAGTTGTCCACCAATCTAATGTTTGAGCATTTCCATCCCAATACTCTCCAACCGAGAAACCTCCAACATTATTTTTCCAATCTTTCACAACCCAAGGTTCAAATCCTTTTACATAGTCAAAGCGCCAACCATCAAATCCAATTACATCTCTATAATACTTACCCACAGATCCTGGAGTTTTCCACAACCAATCTTGTACATATGTTTGATGATGACATAAATCTGGATAACCTCCAAAAGCTCCAGTATCATTACTATGAACATTATTAGGATGAAAATCACTTGATGATCTTAAAAATTTACCTGATAAAGGATTGAAATCTGTATAGGTATTCCCTCCTGTATATGGATTACTTTCAGATGCTCCTCCACTATTGTGATTGATTACAATATCTGCAATTACACTTAGCTGAGCATTATGAGCAGAGCCAATCAAATTTTGAAGCTCTGTAAGTGACCCAAATCTTGTTTCGGTAGTTCCCATCTGATTGTACTGTCCGAAGTCAAAATAATCAAAAGGATCATATCCCATAGAAAATGGACCATTTTGAGCTTTTGATGCAGGCGGTAACCATATTGCATCTATTCCTGCATTGCTCCAATCTTGTACTTTTCCTTCAATTGTATTCCACCAGTTTCCTCCTGCAGGAACATCCCAATAAAAAGCTTGCATCATAACTCCAGAACCGATGGGTTTTAACCCTACTCTAGAAGTTGTGTTTTGTTGTTCATTTGCTTCAATTTCTGGCTCAACTCCTTCGAGGCCATCAGTAGCGCATCCTAAAAAAATAATGATAATTGGCAAGAGAATTCTATACCGTAATTTGAGGGATTTCATAATAATGTAGTTTTAAAATTTATATAAGACTACATATTATTATTCTAATTCTAAAAAGAAGATATAAACGAAAACGATTTCGTGTTGAGAAGTTCTATACGATTTCGTAAATAAATTTACGAAATCGCAGAAAACATTATTTTTTCATCAGTAAGTAACTGATTTATAGCCTTCTTATTGAGAATCATTTTTGCAATACGCAAACACATTTTCGCAAAGAATGATTCATTATGTTGCAGGCTTGTATTCTTTTTTATCGATGACAATTTTTGCTATCACCTCTTTTAGTATCTCTGATGTTCCTCCACCAAT
>JAESUF010000319.1 GCA_016763215.1 Flavobacteriaceae bacterium | reverse complement strand
CTAGTATTAATACTTCTTTAATTCTTTTCATAATATCTATATTTTAAATGATGAATCACTTTACAATATAGAAATAATATAGTAAATTTGCAGTCCGATTCTTCGGGGTGTAGCGTAGCCCGGTCATCGCGCCTCGTTTGGGACGAGGAGGTCGCAGGTTCGAATCCTGCCACCCCGACTAATAGAACCTTTTTAATCGTAAGATTAAAGAGGTTTTTTGCTTTACCAAAGTGTTGATTCTATTCATAAACAAGGGGTAAGCAAAAAATCGAATACAAGCGAAGCGAGCAAAGGGTTTATTTACAACAACTCCTTTTCAGGATCACCAAGTAAAACGAGGTAATCCTGCTACCCCGACCATTAAAAGTCAAAAATTATAACGATTTTTGACTTTTTCATTTGATTGAAATATCAGTTTACTTCTATTTCCCTACAAAAAACAGGGAGTTCCATATAGAAATCTTCTATTTGAGTATAAAATAAAAGATTGATAGTTCTCATAAATAAAATATCAGTTATAGTAAATTTATAGCCAGAATAACGTTATAAGTCCCAGTTGAATATAATTTACATATTATAATTAAATGTTAATTCTTGTTTAGCAATCTTTTTTTTTATGTTAAACAAAACTATATTTGGCGGGATATTTTAAGGAATTATAATTTATTTCGACTGATAGTAGATTCTTCATTAATTGAAGACAATAATTAACAAAGCGCTTTGCTTAAATAATTGATGGACAGCACTAAAAAAAGGCACCATGAGTATTAAAATAGAAACTCGTAAAAATCCAAACGGAATCAAACTGAATGGTTTCACCCATAATGAAGTTGGAGAAGATCATTTATTTACTGGATTAGAAACCCCAATGAAATCTGATGCTTTTTTAGTGACAGATGAAGTGAAAAAGAAAAAAATAGCATCTTTATTTGGTGAAATTATGGATGTAATGGGTTTAGATTTATCTGATGATTCATTAAAAGGAACACCAGATAGAGTCGCCAAAATGTATATTGAAGAAATTTTTTCTGGGTTAAATCCTAAAAACAAGCCAAAAGTTACATTGTTTGATAATAAATATCAATACAATCATATGTTGGTAGAAAAAAACATTACTTTGTACTCGAATTGTGAACATCATTTTGTTCCAATTATTGGCAAAGCACATATAGCTTATATCTCTTCTGGTAAAGTTATTGGACTTTCAAAATTAAATAGAATTGTTCAATACTATGCCAATAGACCTCAAGTGCAAGAACGCTTAACTAATCAAATAGCGGAGGAGCTTAAAGGGGTTTTACAAACGGAAGATATAGCAGTAATTATAGATGCTAAGCATTTATGTGTATCATCGAGAGGTATTAAAGATGATGCATCAGCAACAGTTACCTCATATTATGGAGGGCAGTTTAAGACTCCCTCAAAAATAAATGAATTGTTAAACTATTTAAATAATTAAACGATGGATGATATTCTAGAAAAAGCTCTAGAGTTTGAGAATAGAAAACATAAATTCATCACTACAAGTGATCGTATTGTAGCTTCAAGAGAGGCTAAAAGTTTAATTCTCGGAGTAAATGAGGTCTATAAGCAGAATAATGATTCTGAATTGATGGACTTGATGAAGCGACTGACAGTAATCAAGCAAAAAATTGAAAAAAGATTGAAAGGCCGCCCTATAGATAACTCTTAGAAAATTTTCTAATTTTAAAATAAAGAAAACGACCCTTTAAATTAACAATGTCAGTCTAGCTTATATTTCATAAGGTAGACTGACATTTTTGTAATTAACGAACTCTAATTCAACCAATGTCTACAGCGGATTCTCTATATCATATTAAAATCAACTCTTTGCAAGGAAGTCCAATTGATTTTTCTGAATATAAGGGTAAAAAAGTCCTGTTTGTTAATGTTGCTTCAAAATGTGGTTTCACACCTCAATATAAAGATTTACAAAAATTACACAACGAGTATCAAAACAAATTAGTTGTTATTGGGGTACCCTGCAATCAGTTTGGCAAACAAGAACCTGGAAATTCAGATCAGATTCAAGAATTTTGCAAAGTAAATTATGGAGTTTCTTTTTTAATCACCGAAAAAATTGAAGTCAAAGGAAATAACCAACATCCTTTGTATTCTTGGTTGACAAAGAAAGTTGAGAACGGGAAAAAAAATTCTTCTGTCAAATGGAATTTTCAAAAATACTTGATTGATGAACAAGGTAAGCTTATTGATTATTATTATTCTATAACAAAACCTACTAGTTCTAAAATTACAAAGCAATTATAAAAATTAGTGCGTTTTAGCACATTAATTTTAGGTTGTGGAAATTTGTCCAGTAATTCCAAATAATCATTGCATATATTTACTATTGCAAACACATTCATAAATAAAGTGTTTGTAGATAGTTAAACATGAATTTCTTTCATTCCAGTTTTATTAACGAAAGTCGCTTTATTTTAACTGATTTTAATTGCGCTTCTTTCGATCAAAGGTTAGGTACAGGTAATTATTATAAAATTATTTGGGCTCGTGAAAAAGATGTAATGATTGCAATTGATGGGTATCATTTAGTCATTAAAAAAAATCATATTATTTTTTGTACTCCAGAGAACAGGTTAAATATAGAACCTTATACCCAAGGTGCTATTTCATATATTTTTAACAAAGAGTTTTATTGTATAAGAGATCATGATAATGAGGTGTCTTGTAATGGATATTTATTTTTTGGATCTTCTGCTCCCCCCATTATAAAATTGACTGAGAAAGAGGGGAAAAGCTTTAACCTTCTTTTTATGTTCTTTGAAGAAGAGTTTGATAATAAAGATCATATTCAAGGAGAAATGTTGATGGTTCTATTAAAAAGACTGTTAATCATGTCAACCAGAATTGCTAAAAAGAACTTACCCAAACCTGAACTCCCTAATCATAAAATGGATTTAATTAGAGAATTCAATCTTTTGGTTGAAAAACATTTTAGAAAAAAACATAAGGTGGTTGACTATGCCGAATTACTTCACAAATCTCCAAAAACATTATCTAACACTTTTTTAAAGTATTATAATAAATCTCCTCTTCAAATAATCAATGAAAGAATTGTATTGGAAGCAAAAAGACTATTGATGTATTCTGATAAAAAAACGCAGGAAATATCCTACAATCTTGGATACTCTGAAATTGGACATTTTTCTAAATTTTTTAAAAAACATACTGGTCAAACACCAAAAAAATACAAAGATTTACATCAATAACCTGTATTTAAGGAAGAATCTACTATTAGTTAGGGAAAGTTTACATTTCATAAAAATCACTATCATCCTAGTTTCGCTGTAATAATCTATATAAAGATATACTACACGTGATTTTAAACATCAATTTAGGTCAATTTAACGCAAGTACTTTCTCATTAAAAGAGTATTGTAATGAGTCAGTAAAAATAGCTGCATTAGACTTGTATCATATTGTTTTTTTAAAGAGTAATTGCATTTGTCATGTAAATTTCAAACAATATACCGTTTCTGAAAACAGTATTCTATTTCTAAGTTCAAGAGATGTGTTCAGTTGTAAAATGCAGAATCAAAAGTTATGGACATTATCTTTTGATAAAGACATTTTTCAAAATGAATGTTGTGATACAGAAAGCATCATTAATGGGCTACTCTTTAACAACATTTTTGATCAATTCTTTTTAAATCCCCAAACAAATAGAGCACATGAAATTCAATTAAAACTAACTAGAATCATTAATCATCTAGAAAACTTAGATTATGAAACTTCAACGACTCTATTTAAAGAGATTTTATTCTATGGCATAAACACTAAACACAAACTTGTGATGTCAGAAAACAAAAGTGTGATAAATTACAAAAAAGTGTATCAATATCTTTCTTTGATATGTGAACATTTTAGAATGGAGCATAACGTATCGGTCTATGCTGGGATATTAGAAATGCAACCAAAAATGTTATCAAAAACCTTTCATGATTTAAAATTAGATACACCAAAATACTTTCTAAATCAAAGAATCATATTAGCTGCAAAAAAATTATTGGTTTTCACTTCTAGTACAGTTATAAATATCTCTTATGATATCGGGCTTAATGAGCCTGCCTATTTTTCCCGTTTTTTCAAAAGAAATGTAGGGCTATCTGCTAAACAATTTAGGAGCCTACATAATGAGTTTAATTAAAAGGTTAATAAAAAGAAAAATGTCCAATAGTTCAACAAAGTAAATTCATATAATTACACTATAAGAATGATTGAAAATCAACACATGACACTAGACGAGACTCAAAAAGGGGCTTCAAATCAATTTCTATCACTATTACATGATATGAAAATTATTGAGGCTATCGAGTTATTTATGGCGTCAGATTTCGAAATAGTTTATAACGGTAAGCCTAGAAAAATTATGAAACCTACTTGGCTGCGCTTTTTAAAGAAAACAGTATTTAATAAGTTCTTTTCTATCAAACAATTTAAAATTATAAATATAGAAAACGACTCTACTGTAACTCAATTTCGAATTTATATGATCTGTAGAAAATTCAATGGAAACTTGTTTTTCACTGAACTAAACATTCAAAATTATTGGAATGAAAACTTAATAACAAAAACCATTTACACATTAACAGATTACTAATTAAAACAATCAATTGTGCTTTTTAAACTAAATCGAATATACATGCTCCTTGGTGTATTAGTCTTATTTTCTTGTAAGGAAAAAAATCAAGACTATGCGAAAGTGATTTACTACACTATTAATGATAGTGGAGAACTAGAACGCCCTCAAAATTACAGAACATGGATTTATGTTGGTACTCCTACAACTCCTAATGACATGAACAATGGTAAAGCCGCTTTTCCAGAATTTCATAACGTATATATAAGTCCTGAGAGTTACAACCATTGGAAAAAAAATGGCACATGGAAAGATGGAACCATTTTAATTAAAGAATTGGTAAGTGTAGGAACCAAAGCTGCCGTTAGTGGTAATGGTTATTTTATGGGTGAATTCATTGGATTGGAAGCTACCATTAAAAGTAAAAAACACTTTCCAAATGAGCCTGGAAATTGGGCATATTTTAG
>JAESUF010000318.1 GCA_016763215.1 Flavobacteriaceae bacterium | reverse complement strand
TTCAAATAATCTCCAGAAACAGCCATTTCTCCTTCATAATTAGGAATAATTGCCAATGCTTCTCCTCCAATAATCCCTGTTGAATAAATTTTTGCGATACTATTTTTAGAAAATTGAAAATCGTTGTCTAGAGAAATTTTCACGATTAGCATTCCTTTCTTTCCTGTATCTCCATTAAAACTAATCTCAGACACCTTCCCTACCTGCAATCCATTAATACTCACACCACTAGATTTATTTAACCCTCTAATGTTTTCGTATTCAATATAAAAAACTCTTGAATTTGATTCAAAAATATTTTCTCCTTTCAGAAAATTGAATCCCCAGATAAAAACTGCGATAATAACAACTGCAACAATTCCGGTTTTTAACTCTTTTGACATTGACTCTCTTTTGTATTACAATAATACTACTATTTTTTCGTAGAAAACACGAACAAAGCCTCTAATTCAGGGCTTCTTTAAGTGATATTTTTTCGCCATTCTTAAATGCAGCAATAAAAGCAGAGGAGTACCCTTTCTTCTTCGCTCTTTTCAACGAAGATTTAACCTCCTTATAGTCGGAAGTATTTCCATAATAGTATTTATAATACCTCCCTACCTTGACTCTCTCAACATTTTTAAGTCCTTTAAAATTATACGATTTTGTTTTGATCTTCTTCTTACTTGAAGCGATTTGAATTTTGAAAAAAGGTTCTTTTTTTTCTTCCACAGTAACTTCATCAATTACCATAGGTGTGTCATCCACAACAGTATCTTCCAATACAACATCTATCGTGTTTAATTGTAGCTGATCGACATATTTTTCTATGGCTTTTGAAATGGCTTTTGCCATTTCTTGCTGACCTTTTTTTGAATTTAAATAACGTCCTTCGTTTTTATTGGTTAAAAAACCTAATTCTACCAATACACTTGGCATATAGGTTTGATGCAACACCACAAAATTTGCCTGTTTTACACCTCTATCCTTTTTTTTCAAGGATCTTCTAAAATTCTTTTGTATTCCTGCAGCGAGGAAAAGACTTTTGTCTAGATTTTCTTCTTGTATTAAAGAGATCCCTATAACTGACTCTGGTGAATTTGGATCGAATCCTTTATAGCGTTTTTTATAATCTTTCTCTAGTAAAATTACTGCATTCTCTTTCTTTGCAATTTCAAAATTCTTCTTGCTAGATTTTAACCCTAAAACAAAACTCTCTGTTCCTGAAGCGTTTGAATTATGTGCATTGCAATGTACTGAGACAAATAAATCTGCTTTCGCTTTGTTTGCAATTTCTCCTCTTTTCCACAAATCAACGAATACATCTTTCTTTCTTGTATAGATAACATGAATGCTTTTATTCTTTTCTAATTCTCTCCCAATAGCCAATACTACTTTTAAAGAAATATTTTTCTCTCTGTAACCATTCCCAATGTTTCCAGGCTCATAGCCTCCATGCCCAGCATCTAACACCAGTGTAAATATTTTTTTCTGTGCTTGTGAGTCATATGACTGTCCAGCAAAAAATAAAACAACAGCAAATAGAAACATCTTCGAATGTTTGGTCCTAAATTTGCAGTTTTGTAAGAATTGTATCAACAAAATTTAATTAATTTTGGCGTTTCAAATTTGGTGCTTCAACTATTGAGCCATATTTTTACCCAGACACAAAAATAGCATTTTAAAATATTGCAATCAAATCTGTCTTATATACTCTTATTCTTCGTTTTATTTTCTTGGCAGAATATAAAATCGCAAGATATAAAACCTAAAGGAACTGTGATTCCTTTAGTTAAAAAAGACACGATTCCTAAAATCAAAAAAGATAGCCTCAAAATTTTAAAAAAAGATAGTCTTTTCCTAAAGAAAAAAGATACAATTAAAAGAGATACAATTCGACCTAAAGAATCTATTTCCGATATAATTACGCATACTGCAATTGATTACACAATTCAAGACGCAAAAAAGAAAACTGTCACCTTATACAACCAAGCTCGTGTCACCTATACTGATATTGATTTAAAAGCGGGAATCATTATCATTGATTATCTGAAAAACACGTTGTACGCAAGAGGAATAAAAGACAGTACTGGGTACACTCAAAAACCTGTCTTTAAACAGAATGGTGATGAATCTGAACAAGATTCTCTTATCTATAACTTCAAAACCAAAAAAGCGATTATATACGGGATAAAAACGAAGCAAGAGCCTGGTATTATTGTGTTGGGAGAAAAAGCAAAAAGAGTTAACGACTCTACTATTTACATGCGTAATATTCGCTTTACGACTTCGGACAAAAAAAATCCTGACTATTATATTAGCGTTAAAAAAGCAAAGGTGGTTCCTAATAAAAAGATTGTTGCTGGAATGAGTAATCTCGTGATTGCGGATGTTCCTACTCCCATTTTTTTACCTTCTGCCTACTTTCCTTTAGGTAAAGATAGAGCCTCTGGTTTTATCATTCCTTCTTTTAATACTAGTACTTCAAACAGAGGTATCGGAATTCAAAACGGAGGGTATTATTTTGCTATTAACGATTATGTAGATTTAGAACTATTAGGGGATGTATATTCTAATGGTAGTTGGGGATTGCGAACTAGCTCTCAATACTACCTTCGATATAAGTTCTCTGGTAACTTCAGTTTAAGTTTTGAGAAAATCATACAAAGCACCAGAGGTTTTGATGACTTTTCTCAAGCATCCAACTTTAATCTAAGATGGAGTCATCGACAAGACCCAAAATCAAATCCGAATGCTACTTTTGGAGCTTCAGTGAATATTGGAAGTAGTCAATACTTTAGACAATCTTTGAACGAATTTAATAATTCTAACTTTTTAACCAATACATTTAATTCTTCCGTTTCGTACCAGAAAACCTTTGAGGGTACTCCTTTTAACTTGAGCCTAAATGCAACACACTCTCAAAATACAAATACGCAATTGGTGAGTATGACATTACCATCAGTTCAGTTGAGTATGAACAGAATATATCCTTTTACGGGTAAAGGAGGGATTAAAAAAACGCCTCTTCATAAAATTGGAGTTACGTATAACATGCAAGGAGAGTATCGAATAAACACAACTGAAGATGAATTTTTCACTTCTAAAATGTTTGAGACTGCAAAATCTGGTGTTCAGCAGAGAACAGATGCAAGTACCAATATCACTTTGCTCAACTACCTAACGCTATCTCCTAGTATTAATTATCGTGAAGTTTGGAATTTTGATCACATTAATAAAGCATACGACCCTACAGCACAAAATACAGACGGTTCTTTTGGTACAGTAATTACGGATACAATAAAAAGCTTTCGAAGCTTTAGAGAGTATAGCACTAGTTTAAGCCTTTCCACAAATATTTATGGAACCTATAATTTTAAAAAGGGACGATTAAAAGCAATTCGTCACACCATTCGTCCTTCAATTTCTTTTTCTTACAGACCTGACTTTGCAGACACCTACAATCTAAAAGTACAACAAAGTTCAGATCCTACAGACATCCTTATTTATTCTCCTTTTCAACAAGGAATTTATGGTAGCCCAAGTGCTGGCTTAAGCAATTCTATTGGGATATCGATTAATAATGTTTTAGAAGCAAAAGTGGCTCCAAAAGATCCTGATAGTGATGAAGAGGATAAGAAAGTGACACTATTAAACAACTTAAATTTTAGTACTAATTATAATATTGCTGCCGATAGTTTACGATGGTCTCCTGTTAGTGCTACAGCTGGAACTAGACTATTTAAAGATAAATTAGCCATTAATTTAAATGCATCTTTAGATCCTTATCAAGTAAACGATTTAGGTCAGAGGATCGATAAATTTAACAAAGGGCTCTTTAGAGTTACCTCAGCAAATTTAACCGCAAATTATTCATTATCGAGTAAAGACTTTAGTGACGAAAACAACAATACGGTTCAAAACGAAAATTCTGGAAACGGAAACCAAAACACTCCAGACGTTCTAGGTAATAATATTGCCCCTACCAATAGGTTTGCAAATACACCTGCTGTTAATCAGCAACAAAACAATGTTGAGGAAACAGAAACTGAACTCTACAAGGCAAAAATACCATGGACGCTAAACCTAGCATATTCTGCCTCTTATATTAATAATGGTGTTAGTGGAACCAGTACTAATGGAATCCGAATACATACGGTAATGTTTGGTGGTGATATAGAGTTAACACCCAAATGGAAAGTTGGTTTTTCTTCTGGATATGATATTAAAGATGGAGGGTTTACTTTTACTAGACTTAATTTCTCAAGAGATTTGGACAGTTGGCGATTTAATTTCAACTGGGTTCCTTTTGGAACGAACCA
>JAESUF010000317.1 GCA_016763215.1 Flavobacteriaceae bacterium | reverse complement strand
AATGATAGCTGGATTTCTCAATTATAATTTTATTGTAAAAATGAATGAGAAAGAACAAATCACTTACCCTGCAAACAAAAAGGGAAACCTGTATCGGTGGGATTTTTATGATAGAAAACCGTATAAAGTAAGGGTGGTTTCTAAGAATAATCCTGTTTATTTATTTGATGCAAACGAAGATGTAGATTTGTTGGTTAAACAGTGGCGACGTTCTTTTAAATTGGTGCCTACAGATAAAAAAGGTGAGGCGGAGTATCAAATGAATTTAGAAAAAATAGTTTACCCAGACAATGAAAATCTAAATGCCAAACCTATTTATGATTATAGTTTTAAGCACTTTATTATTGATCGTTTAAAAGAAAGAAAAGAAGATATAACGTCTAAAAAAGAACTTGTTTTTTATGGTCGTTCGTTAAACAATAAACCGGTTAAATTACAAATTGCATTGGTTTTAAGTGATGGTTCTGCTTTTGGTAAAACGATAGAAATTGACACTGAACTGAAAGAATATAAACTGTCCCTTTCTGATTTGAAACCTGTAAGAACAGTGACTTTGCCAAGACCCTATCCAAGTTTTTTACCCTATTATCTAGAGCACAATTTAAATGCTCCTTTTGATATTCGAAAGGTTGAAAGTGTTCAATTTTCTATAGGTCCAGGAATTCCAAAAGAAGAATTAGAAAGCAAACATGGAGCTGGATTTATTAAACTTTGGTTAGACTAAATACTATCTTTATCCCCAACCGTCCCCTAGAGTAGCGTAAAGGAGCGCAATTTTGCGCTCCTTTTTAATTTTAAAAATTTGGATTCTGATAAACGGGAATACAGACAATCTAATAACATAAAAAACCCCAACAGATTATATTTTAATCAGTTGAGGTTTTTTAGAGTGGAGACGCCGAGAATCGAACTCGGGTCCAAACAAGCAGCCAAAAGGCTTTCTACATACTTAGTTTTTGTTTAATTGTCGGCAAGTAACTGATCAAAAACAACCTACTACAAGCTTATTCTCTTAATTTCAGAATACTATCGAGATAGTAGTATTCCTATGTTTATTTTTACGATGCCCAAAAGTGAAACGCCATAAACCAAGGCTTTTCGTGGACATAAAGCTTGCACACCTTGTGTGCCTAGGCTAGTCTTACTGAAATTCAGACTATGCAGCTAAAGCGTAGTTATCTTCGCCGTTTAAAAAAGTTGAAATAAGTTTTACGAGTGATGATTTCATTCCTCGGTATGCTTACATTCTAACTGACCTTGCTGTCAAAACCAGTCGTCCCCTTCATGAAATAACAAAACATGTTCGTGTTATTGAATGAATCCCAAACTTGATTTGGGATCTAATATTGTTATTCCAAATTTATTTCAATGAACAAGAGCACAAAAGTATAAAAATCAAATCAAATGAATGCTTGTACATCCCTTAGAATTCTAGTAATTTTGAATTGAAATTAATACCACCACTATTTATGAAGTTTGGAATCATTAAAGAGCGCAAAAATCCACCTGATAGAAGGGTCGTTTTCTCACCTCAAAAACTTAAAGAATTTCAAAAACAATTCCCTGAATCTACTATAAAAGTAGAAGCTTCTGACATTAGAGTGTTTTCTGATGATTTGTATAAAGCTGCTGGATTTGAGGTTTGTGAAGATATTTCTGATTGTGATGTGTTAATTGGTGTGAAAGAAGTTCCAATAGATGCTTTAATTTCCAATAAGAAGTATTTCTTTTTTAGTCATACGATTAAAAAACAATCATACAATAGAGATTTGTTACAAGCTATTTTAGCAAAAAATATTGAACTGTATGACCATGAGGTAATTGCGAAAGAGAGTGGGGCTCGCTTGATTGGTTTTGGTCGTTATGCTGGAATTGTAGGCGCATATAATGGTTTTAGAGCATGGGGATTGAAGAACGAAACCTTTCAGTTGCCAAAAGCAGAAAACTTAGCTGATCAACAAGCATTAATAGACGAATTGAATAAGATTCAGTTACCAGCTATTAAAATTTTATTAACTGGAAGTGGAAAAGTAGCTAGAGGAGCCAAAGAAATGTTAGACGCCATGAATTTGAAATCAGTTTCTGTTGATGACTATTTAACCAATGATTTTGATGAACCAGTGTATTGCTTGGCTGATATATTGGATTATAATAAGCGTAAAGATGGGCAAGAGATGGGGAGAAGAGATTTTTACAATCACCCAGAAAACTACGAATCAAATTTTATACGTTTTGCGAAAGTAACAGATTATTTTATTGCGGGTCATTTTTATGGAGATGGAGCCCCTTTTTTATACACTAGAGAAGATGCTAAATCAGAAGATTTTAAGATTAGTTTAGTCGCTGATGTTTCTTGCGATATCGATGGACCTGTTGCATCTACGATTAAACCTTCTACAATTGCTGATCCAATTTATGGGTACGACCCTCAAACTGAAACCGAGGTCGACTTTAAAAATGACAATGCAATTACTGTCATGGCGGTAGATAATTTACCGTGTGAGTTGCCCAAAGATGCTAGTGAAGGTTTTGGAGAATTATTTTTGGAGCACGTAATTCCGGCATTTTTCAACAATGATAAAGACGGAGTTTTAGCTCGTGCTAAAATGACAGAAGGAGGGAAATTAACTTCTCGATATTCTTACTTACAGGGTTTTGTTGAAGGGAAAGAGGAATAAACTATCTTCTATTAATCAATCCATATACAATATGACTTGCTCCTAAAATTAGAAGAGCAGAGTACCAGTAGGTAGGAATGATATAAACGAGAAAAGCTAGAAGAATACTAATTCCAGAAATTAGATACAGTGTTTTTTCTCTTGTAGAATTTAAAACGGATAGAAAGAGCGCATAGTACACTAAGAAAATAGGAGCTAAAAAAGTAATATTTCCTGAACTTACAATGAAATTTAATAAAAGAATACCTACAATTATTGCAATGAAATAGATCCAAAAATATTGTTTGGTTTTCTTATTCCATAATCTGTATTGAAATTTTCTAGCTTGCCTTTTTCCTGAAAATAATAGTGCTAGCGAAGAAAATAAAACAACCAAAATAATAATGGCAACTTGTAGAATTTCAATAATCTCGATAGACATCATACCCATCGGATCTTCGTCTGCAATAAAATTTTGAAGTGAAGACTTTAATAAATAGGCTCCCAACAAAAAGTAGAGTCCAATTTGAACACTATTAAAACTTCGTAATATAAAATTTAGAGAAAAGTTATCGTGTAAGTTCTTATTTTTACTCATGTACATAAATCTTGTGATAAAGATACAAAAATGAACCCAGCAGAAGACTACATTTTAAATCAACCAGAGCCTTATAAATCTATTTTATTACAACTTCAAGTAGCGATTGAATTATCGGTACCTATTCTTGAGTTAAAGTACAAATGGAAAGTTCCTTATTACTACTATAAAGGGAAACCATTTTGTTATTTATATGTAACCAAAGGGTATGTAGATGTTGGTTTTTGGGGAGGTGCCCATTTAGATAAATACAGCAAATATTTAGTTTCAGAGAACAGAAAAGTAATGAAGTCTTTACGATACTTTACGTTAGATGATATCGATCAAGAGATTTTAATTTCTGTTTTAAAAGAGATAGAAAAAAGAGGAGACAAAGGGTTTTCTAAAAAGTAATTATTTTTCCGATACTAATAAATACTCTAGTGCTAACTCTTTGTTAAAGTAAATTTTTAAATTGGAATTTTTTTTAGGTTTTCTAATTTTTATTGTAGAAATTGAGTTTTCATGCTTAATCCTTGGAGACATAAGCTTACCGTTTTCCCCAAAACGATAATGTATTTTCGTAGTATTATCAATTCCTTTGATCTTTAATTCAAACTTAGATTGGCGACCGATTTTTATTTTCCCATTTTTAGGTGATAGAACTTCAAATGTTTTATTAAATATTGCATTAGAATATAAAGGCTGTTTACAATATTCTTTCAAAGGAGGCTGGTTTAGATGCTCTTGCCAATAAGACTCTTTTGCATAATGTGTATACCGAATCACGTCTTTGTCTATATTAAAATAATTAGGATTAAATTTTTGATACCAAATATTATTATTTGAATAACCAGCACCGTAAGTAACATCCAAAAATATCCATTTACCGTCTATTTTTACCACATTCCAAGCATGGTTTTTCTGTTTGGGGATAAAACCAATTTGACTTGTTGAATTTTTAATATACCCAAAAACAATTTCATTTTCAATTTTTAATAAATCACAGAGTTCTTTAAACAGTAAGGCATAGCCTTTACAAATAGCTCTCTTACTATTAAACACTCTTGTAATTGTTTTTTTATCTT
>JAESUF010000028.1 GCA_016763215.1 Flavobacteriaceae bacterium | reverse complement strand
TAGGTATTTATACCTAATTTGGCATTAATTATATAACAATCAGCCTCTTAATTAATTTTTTTTTATAAGTTTATGTATACGAAATAGAAAAAGCGCTTAGATTGTTAGGCGTAAATTATAAATTAAATATTTTATTATTATGGCATCAACAGCAGAAAACATTCTTAAACATTCCAATCATGCAACAGTCAAAGAAGTTGCAGGTCACATCGCTTCTGGTCTTACATTTGGAGATATTTTAGCCAAATACAATCTTACAGATTCACAATTAGCTAAAATTCACCAATACAAAAGTAGTATTACAACTGCTTTAAAAATGGGTACATCATTTGAAGAAGTTATCAATAATCATTTTCCTAATCAAGCTACTCGTAATAGAATCATTGGTATATACAACAAACAAAAAAGCAAATAATTAATAATCAGAAATTATAATCACAATTTCTTATTAATCTGTTTAGGTGATTAATGAATACTTACCTAAATAGATTATCTATCTAGTATGGAGCAACTTACAAATAAGTACTCAATACTAGATTGTTATTTTTAAGAGCAAAATTTAAGCTTAGCGAACGATTTAAGTTTTAGCCTATATAAGCTTGAAGTGGCAAAGCTATGCCATTATTGTAGAATTTTTAATCGAATTTTGAAAAGTGAAAGATGATCTTAATCTTCAAATTATTGAAGGTCTTAAGATTTACATTGTGTTGTCATTGCTGCAACCTGACACTACTCAAGTGCAGTGTAGTATTTCGAAACGTGTAGTCTTAACACCAACTGCGAGAGCCGTTAGGCATGAGCTGGAGGAAATGACTTACCAAGAACTTGAAGACCGTTCAAACGCACTAGCAAATATGCTGTTGTCTAATAAATGGTCTAAGGAAACTTGTGTAGGTGTGCATCTTTTTCCTTCTCTTTGCTTGCCCGTTGTGATTCTTGGAATACTAAAAGCAGGAGGAACTTATGTGCCAATTGCTACTGATTATCCAAAAAATAGAATTAATCAAATAATCGATGATGCTTCCATATCGATTATCATTACCAATAGTGCTGAGAATACTTTTGAAGACCTTCAAGGGGAAACCTTTCAAATAGATTCAAGTTTTGATTTGTTGGATAACTTTTCAATGTTGCCTCCTACTGTTGAAATTCAAGATGAGGATGCAGCATATATCATATATACTTCAGGATCTACAGGAATGCCAAAAGGTGTTGTCGTAGAACATGGTAGTCTTGCCACGTACCTGAACTGGTATCTAGAAGACTTGCATAGTCAAACCCTTGTTAACCTCCCACTTACATCATCTATTAGTTATGCTGCAGGTGTTACTCAGCTGTTTTCAGCTTTAATGCTTGGTAGAACACTGCATATTCTGAATCCTGATATCATTCTTCAACCAGAAAAAATGCTGGATTGGTATGCTGAAAATCTAGGTCACGGTCTTTATTGTGTACCTACGCTTTGGGAGGAAATAATGAACCTTATAGAATTAAACCCTGAAAAGAAATTCAATCCACCAGATTGTCTTTATTTATCAGGAGAAGCATTACCCAAATCTCTAGTAGATCTTACGTTTAGTCACTTTCCTGAAATTTCCATTTGGAATCTATATGGACCGACAGAGTCAACTGCCAATGTCAGTTACTATGAAGTTGAAAAAGGCAAAGACATATTTCTAGGGAAACCAATTCGGGGAGCACATGTTTTTCTTTTGGACGAAAACCTAAAACATGTTCCTCAGGGAGAAGAAGGATTTATATACATTACAAGTCAAGCACTAGCAAGAACTTATCGTAATAGGCCTGAACTAAGTAAAGAAAGCTTTGTCAAAGATCATAATGTTGAAGGTTTTGAAGATTATACCATTTATAATACAGGTGATATTGGGAAATTTAATGAAGACGAAGAACTTATATTTTTAGGAAGAAGAGATGAACAAATAAAAATTAAAGGACATCGGGTTGAATTATCGGAAATAGAACGTCACTTAAATAATGTTTCTGGAATTAGACAAACGGCCTGTAAAGTAACTACTGGGCCTTCTGGTAACAAGCAGATTACCGCATTTGTCGTGACCAAAGAAAAAAGCGTTCCTGTAGATTTAATTAGAAAGGACTTAGTGCAATGGTTACCGCATTATATGATTCCAGAGAATTTTCAATTTCTTTCTTCCATGCCCAAATTGGCAAATGGGAAAATCAATCGGAAAGAATTGTATTTGGAAGATGGACTTCCACAAAGACCACAATTGACTTATGAAAAAGTCAATCCCGAAACGAAAATGGAACAAGAAATGCTGAAAACGTGGGCTGAAGTATTTTCATTTTCTGATCTTGGAGTTACAGATGACTTTTTTGATTTAGGTGGCGATTCGCTCAAAGCCATTAAAATGGTTCATCTCGTAAAAGTTTATTCGCAAATAAACATTTCAATAAAAGATATCTGGGAATCCTTAAATGTACGCCAGCTTTGTAAAATTGTAGCGACCAAAAAAGAAAATACTCCCGCAGTACGTATCTCCAAATCAGTAGCGAAGAAATCGGTGCTTCCAATGTCATTTAATCAGTCTGGCCTTTGGTTTATTGATCAATCCAGACCAGAGCAAACGGCGTATAATATAATTTTCTCTTTGAAATTTAAAGGAGAGTTAAATATAGACAATACCAAAAAAACACTTGAGGCGCTTCTAAAAAGACATGATCTATTACGGTCGAATTTCTTGGTGAAAGCGGGAAGTGCAATTCGAGTTATTAATAATGAAGCAAACATAAATTTTCAATTTTCAGATTTATCTGACCAGTTGCTAAGTTCACAAATTTCTTTTGAAAAGGAGTTGACGGAAGAATTGTACCAAAAGAAATTTAACCTTTCCAACGAACCATTAATCAATTTTCATTGCGTAAAATATAGCGAAGAAAACGTCAAATTATTTGTTGTCGTCCACCATATCATCTTTGACGGCTTGTCAATGAATATATTTAGCAATGATTTTAGATCCTACTACAATGCTATCCACAATCCACAAAATAATGAGATCAATAGCCTACTACCTGATCTTGAATTTACATATCATGATTATGCAGAAGAAATTAGAAAGAGCTATTTCTCTGGAGAACTGGCTTCTAATTTAGAGTTTTGGCAAAATAAATTAGATGGAGGTGACTTCTTCCT
>JAESUF010000027.1 GCA_016763215.1 Flavobacteriaceae bacterium | reverse complement strand
TTTTGGATTATAGGTGACATTATATCAGTTCCATTATATTTTTACAAAGGGTTTACATTTACAAGTTTTCAATATTTAGGATTTACAGTAATAGCAATATTTGGATATTTAGCATGGAAAAAAACCTTAGACAAGAAGACATCAACCTTGTGAAAATAGTTTTGTTTGGTCCGGAAAGCACTGGAAAAACAACACTTTCAATTCAATTAGCCAAACATTACAATACCGTTTGGGTAGAAGAACATGCACGTCCGTACTTACAAAAAGTATGGAATCAAGAGCGTAGAACCTGTGAACCTAAAGATATTTTACCTATTGCTTACGGACAAATGAATTTAGAGAACAGGTTGGCTAAAAGAGCTGACAAAGTTCTTATTTGCGATACCGACTTACTAGAAACGAAAGTGTATTCTGAAGAATATTACGGTGGACTTGTAGACCCTCTATTAGAGAAAGCTGCTAATAAAAACTCCTATGATCTGTATTTATTAACCTACATTGATACTCCATGGGTAGAAGACGATTTACGTGACCGTCCTGAATTGCGATTGGAAATGTTTGACGCTTTTCAAAAAGCATTACAGCAAAACAATCGCCCGTACATTTTACTTAAAGGAGATAAGGAAACTCGATTTAAAGCAGCTATTGAAGCCATTGATGAAATTATTGCTGGTAAAACTGATTTGTATTCATATTCAGATACACTATAAAATAAACTCAGCTGTCATTCCACACCTGTCTTGCCAACAGGCAGGCTTAATGGAGAATCACAAGATCAAATGAACAAAGAATCTATTTACAAAGAACTTCAGTTTAAAGCAGTACGAAGCTCTGGTGCTGGGGGACAACATGTAATAAGGTTTCTTCTAAAATTGAATTGTCTTTCGACATTCCAAATTCAGAATCGATTTCCGATGAAGACAAAGAATTACTACTAAAAACACTTTCTTCTCGATTAACAAAAGGCGGAATTTTACAACTCTCATCAAGCGAAAGTAGAAGTCAGCATAAAAATAAAGAGAAGGCTGTTAAACGTTTTTTTGAAATCTTAATGGCTGGACTTACTCGTCCTAAAAAACGAAAACCTACCAAAGTGAGCTACACTCAAAAAACAAAACGATTAGAGAACAAACAGAAGCATTCAACAAAAAAAACGCTTCGTAAAAAACCAAACCTAGAATAAAAAGGAAAGAGAGCTGCCAATACAGCTCTCTCCTTATAATTACTCCCCCTGAATGGGATACAATTATCTCTATAATAAAACAGAGTAATATCCTCCTCAAAGTAATTATTTTTTCCCTGATCCTTTCAGAGGTTTTCCTTTTAATAAAGTTATTTCATGAATATGAAAAAACTCATAAACAAACCTACAAATTAATGACTATCAATCAAATAGCCTCAAGCTATAAATAATAGCTAAAATAACTAACCCTTTCTAGTTAGGGCAAAAAGCTATAAATATCCCTAGAAATGATGAAGCTGTCTTCCTCTTCTTTTCGTTACTTTTACATCGGAATAGGTAGGTTTAAAAAACTTCTTTATTGTATTTAAATCCTCTGAATACATGAATAAGACACAGCAATTAGTAGATATAATCCGAGAAAGGATAAAAAAAGTTAGATTAGAAAAAGGCTACTCTCAGTCATACATGGCTGATATGATGAACATTAGCCAAAATTCATATCATAAAATTGAAAAAGGATATAGTAGGCTCCATCTTCAAAAATTTATTGACATCGCAAGAATTTTAGAAATTGAACTTACTGAATTAATTAATGGTCCTGAATACATCAGTACATTTTCAAAACATTATGATAGAGAACTGTTAAGAAAAATAGAATAATAATTCTTTATTTCAAAAAACCAAACTACTTTTGTCCCGTTCTCATAAAGGGGTGCTAAAGCTGAATAGGATTTAAAAATCCTGAAACAAATTCAGAAGAGGCTGAGATCATACCCATTGAACCTAGAACAGATAATGCTGTTTAGGAAAGCGAATGTTAAAAAGGTCTAGTAGGCCTTAGTAACGAGTGCAGAAGCGGGAGCTTCAACAATTTAATTATTCAATATTAACTCAAGAATAATTACCTCTTTTTATTCGTTTTAAATTTTTTTAAAATGAAAAAAATTATTATTTTTTTATTCTTGTTTGTAAGTACTTTTACAAACGCCCAAACATTTACACTTTCAGGAAAAGTTGTCGATGAAAACAAAAAATCCTTAATTGGAGCAACCATTGTAATTAAAGAAACCAGACAAGGAACATCATCTACTATGGATGGTGAATTTCAATTCCGTTTGAAACGTGGAAATTACACCTTAAAAGTTTCTTATGTTGGGTTTAAAACTCAAGAAAAGAAAATTTCATTAACTCAAAATCAGGAAGTTGTAATCGTGCTTTCTTCTAATGAAAATGTATTAGATGAAGTGCTAGTTTCTGCGGTACGTGCAAATTCCGACATTCCTGTCACCTATTCTAACCTCTCTAAAAAAGAAATTGAAAAACGTAATTTAGGTCAGGACATTCCTGTGTTGTTAAACTACCTACCTTCTGTAATTTCATCCTCGGATGCTGGAGGAGGTGTAGGCTACACCTATTTAAATGTAAGGGGCTCTAACAGCGAACGTATTAATGTGACTATTAATGGAATTCCATACAATGATGCAGTAAGTCATGGTACCTTTTGGGTAAATTTGGGTGATTTTGCTTCGTCTGTACAAAACTTGCAATTGCAACGTGGTGTAGGAACCTCTACAAATGGTTCTGGAGCTTTTGGCGCAAGTTTAAACATCTTAACAGATGCTATCGCTGAAGAAGCAGGTGGTGAAATTTCAAACTCATTCGGATCTTTCGGAACAAGAAAGCATACCGTAAAATTTACTTCTGGAAAACTAAATGATCACCTAGAAATTTCTGGAAGGTTGTCAAATATTTATTCTGATGGTTATGTAGACAGAGCTTATGCCGATTTAAAATCTTATTTTTTACAAGCTGCATATACGGATGAAAATACCTTAATAAAGGCTATTGCTTTTGGAGGGACTGAAGTAACCTACCAAGCTTGGTTTGGGTTAACTGCTCAAGAATTAGAACAAGATAGAAGACAAAATCCTTACACCTATGAAAACGAGGTAGATGACTATGGTCGGAATCATTACCAATTGCATTGGAATGAGAAATTAAATAACAACTGGTCTACAAATATTGGATTGAACTATACCAAAGGGGCTGGTTTCTTTGAGCAATTTAAAGCTGGCGAAGATGCAGCAGATTTCAATAACTTGATTGTTGATGGAAGCGATGTAATTGTTCGCAGATGGTTAGAAAATGATTTTTATGTTTTCAATTTCAACGCGAATTATAAGAACGAGAAGATCAATCTCATTTCAGGAATTTCTTATAGTAATTATACCGGAGATCATTTCGGAGAAATAATCTGGGGGAGTGATTTAGCAGCCAATGTTAGTAGTAGAGATCGCTATTATTTTAGTGATTCCAAAAAAACAAATTTTAGTGTTTTTTCTAAAGCTACTTATAAGTTGAGCGAAAAAGTATCTGCCTATTTAGATTTACAAGGTCGTTTTGTGAACTATCAGACTACTGGGTTAACTTCAGATAGAGACCCTATTGATGTGAATGAAAAATACAGTTTTTTTAATCCAAAAGCAGGATTTGTATACCGATTAGCAGATCAAAACAGCTTATATCTTTCCTATGCAAGGGCAAATAGAGAGCCCAATAGAAACGGTTTTGAAGAAGGAATTTCTACGCATGAAACCTTGGATGATATTGAATTTGGATGGCGCTATAAAAGCAAAAACATCCGATTGAATTCTAATATCTATTTTATGAATTATAAGAATCAATTGGTACTAACAGGAGCTTTGGATGGTGTTGGCTCTCCTATTAGAGCAACGAGTGGAAAGAGTTATCGTTTAGGATTGGAAGTTGAGGCTGAAATTCAATTAGGGGAACAATTTTCAATTCGTTCTAATGCAGCATTCAGCTCAAATAAAAACAAAGGATTTAATGCCCCAATTGATGGGGTAATTGAGAACTTAGGAAATACTACCATCTCATTTTCTCCAAATGTGATTGTTGGAAATGCATTTGTTTACCAACCTACAGATAACTTCCAAATATCATTCTTATCTAAATATGTAGGAGAACAGTTTATGAGTAATCTAAACAGCAGAGTATCCAGTACTGATGTATTGGATAGTTATTTCACAAGTGATTTGAACTTTGTTTATGAAATTGAAACTGATGGAATTTTCAATTCCATCCTAATCTCTGGATTGATTAATAATATATTCAACAAAGAATATGTAGACAGAGGTTACTATTATACTTATGATGATACTTGGACCAATCCAGGAACTACAACTACAGTTGATGGTGCAGGTTATTATCCGCAAGCTACAGCAAACTTCTTACTAGGATTGACCTTAAAATTCTAGTTGAATAATTACTGCTTATAAAAACCCAAGTGTTTTACACTTGGGTTTTTTATTATCACTGTTCTTATTTTATTACACAAAAACATTTTCATCCGGCCAGACAAAAAGAAAAATTGAGCAACTAATTACTAAATTAGGTCTAAAACAAATATCACTGATTTCTATACCACTATCAATTATCAAAAAGCAATGCACTTGTACACACAGTTATTAATAGTTAAATTTGTGTGACTTTAAAAAGAAAAATTAACCTTAAAACATATAATATGGCTTTTGAATTACCAGAATTAGGTTATGCGTACGACGCTTTAGAACCGAATATAGATGCAAGAACTATGGAAATCCACCATAGCAAACATCACAATGGATATACAACAAAATTAAACGGAGCAATCGCAGGAACTTACCTTGAAGGGCAATCAATTGAAAATATCTTAGGAAGCTTAGATATGAGCAATGGTGCTGTTCGTAATAATGGTGGTGGGTTTTACAATCACTCATTATTCTGGTCTGTAATGAACCCAACTAATAAAGGAGAATTATCTGGAGAATTAAAAGAAGCAATTGATGCTGCTTGTGGTTCTTTCGAAGGATTCAAAGATGCTTTCTCTAAAGCAGCTGCTACTCAATTTGGATCTGGATGGGCATGGTTATGTGTTCTCCCAGGAGGAAAAGTAGAAGTTTGTGCTACTCCAAACCAAGACAACCCATTAATGCCTGGTGTAACTTGTGGAGGAACACCAATTTTAGGAATTGATGTTTGGGAACATGCTTACTATTTAAACTACCAAAACAGAAGACCAGATTACATAAATGCATTCTTTAATGTAATTAACTGGAATGAGGTAGCGAGTAGATATGCTGCGGCTAAATAAAAGACGTTCTCTAGGGATCTCACTTATATTGAATAACAAAAAAGCACCCAAGATGGGTGCTTTTTTGTTCTATATTAATTTGAAAAATTATTTGATTTTCAATATAATTTAATGAAGTCACTCGAAGTGTTTATTCACTAATACGCTCTTTTATCATTTCCTTCGTAGAAGTTTATAAAGGCCTCATTTACTACTCTATGACCCCCATCTGTTGGATAATCTCCTGTAAAATACCAATCCCCTAAATTCTCTGGGCAAGCTTTGTGTAGGTTTTCTACCGTCTGATAAATTACCTCTACACCTGCTTTGATTTCTTCTGTTTTTAGCATTTGAGCTATCTTATCAGAAACTTGTTCCGTAGTAAACGGAGCATAAATCTCCTTTACATAATTCACAATTTCAGCATCAGGGTTAGCGCGTTGTGCGATCGATTTTTTATTGACTTCGTCTACAATAGTGTATTGATTGGTTTCGGTCAATAATTCCAATGCTGCTTTAAAAGCAATAAAATCACCTATTCTTGCCATGTCAATTCCGTAACAATCTGGGTAACGAATTTGAGGGGCTGAAGAAACAACCACAATTTTCTTAGGGTTTAATCGGTCTAAGATTTTGATGATACTTTTCTTTAGTGTTGTTCCTCTAACAATACTATCATCAATAATCACTAAGTTGTCTGTCGGTTTTACTACTCCGTAGGTAACATCGTATACATGTGCAA